>NZ_JAMZIK010000072.1 GCF_024178315.1 Siccirubricoccus soli
TGCCGGGCGCCGGCGCCACCATCGGCGCCCGCGCCGTGGCCCGTGCCGCGCCGGATGGCCATACCCTGCTGCTCTCCGGCGCCGCCCATGCGGTGATGGCGGCGCTCTACCCCGATCTCGGCTTCGACCCCATCGGGGATTTCGCGCCGGTCGCCCTGCTCGGGGACCAGCCCTTCCTCGCCGCCGTGCATCCCGGCGTGCCGGCGCAGGACGTGCCCTCCCTGCTCGCCTGGCTGAAGGCGCGGAAGGGGGAGGCGAACTTCGCCACCACCGGCATCGGCGCCGCCTCCCACCTCGCGGGCGAGCTGCTGAAATCCCTGGCCGGGGTGGAGTTCACCACGGTGACCTACCGGGGCACCCCGCAGGCGGTCACCGACCTCGTCGCCGGCCGCGCCGAGCTGATGATCGACAGCCAGACGCTGCTGGCGCCGCTGGTGCGGGAGGGCAAGCTGCGCGCCATCGCCGTCACCAGCCCGCACCGCTCCCGCTACCTGCCGGAGCTGCCGAGCTTCGCCGAGGCGGGCGTCGCCGGCTATGCCGCCTCCTCCTGGCAGGCGCTGCATGCGCCGGCCGGGACCCCGCCTGCGGTTCTGGAGACGCTGGCAGCGGCAGCCCAGGCGGCGGTGGCCGACCCGGCCGTGCAGCAGCGCTACATCGAGACGGGGCTGGAGCCGCTGCGCGGCGGGCCGGCGGAGGCCAGCAGCTTCCTCAGGGCCGAAAGCGACAAATGGGGGCCCATTCTGCGGGCCACCGGGGCGCGCGCCGGGTAGCCAGGGCGGCCCGAATTGCCGCCGCCTCCGCCGCGCTTGCCGGATGTAGCAGGCGCGAGCCGCGCCGCTCGGCCCGCGCCGCCCTATCCCGCGGCGCCGCTCGGCGCCAGTTCGGCGCCGCGCCAGGGCCACCGCCACGCCAGGC
>NZ_JAMZIK010000073.1 GCF_024178315.1 Siccirubricoccus soli
CCGGCCGGGGCGCCTCCGCAGCGCGGAGGGCAGGATCGGCGGCCTCACCGGCGCGGCGCAGCGCCTGGGCGAAATCCTCGCCCCCGCCGGGTCCGGGGGCGGGGGCAGGTGGCCGGCTGGCGGCGGGGCTCGGGGCAATCTGCGCGGCGTCCACGGCGGGTGCGATCCTTGTCTGTCCGGCGCGCCAGGGCTGCGGCAGCGCCGGCGGCCCGCGACAGGGTCGGGCTGGCGCCCGGGCTGGCTGCGAAAGCCGGGCCAGTGCCCGCCGCCGCCGAGCCGGCAAGCCTGGCCGGACCGGCGGCAAAGCTTGCCGCGCGCCCGGCAAGCGCCGCCGGGGCAGCGGGCCCGCCCCCCGCCGCGCCGCACCGGCCGGGCCTTCTTCCTGGCGTCCCGGCGCTGGCACAGCCCGTGCTGTGGCTCCTCCCCCGAAGCCCGGCACCCCTCGCCGTCCCCGTCCGCCGCTTTCCGGAGCCCCGCCATGTCCCTGTTCGGCTCGCTCACCGCCGCCATCAGCGGCCTGACCGCGCAGAGCCGCGCGCTCGGCCACATCTCGGACAATGTCGCGAACAGCCAGACCGTGGGCTACAAGCGGGTGGACACGAATTTCGTGTCCTACCTGACGCAATCCAGCGCCTCCACACACCTGCCGGGCGCGACCATCGCCAGGCCCTCCTACACCAACAGCGCCCAGGGCACGGTGGAGCAGTCGGAAAACCCGCTGGCGATGGCCATCAGCGGCCAGGGCTTCTTCGCCGTCGCCGCCGCCACCGGCACCAACAACGGCCAGCCGGTCTTCGACGACCGGCAATTCTTCACCCGCGCCGGGGATTTCGGCCTGGACCAGGATGGCTACCTGGTCAACGGCTCCGGCTACTACCTGAAGGGCTGGCCGGCGGACCCCAACACCGGCAATCCGGACCGCACCAACCTGACGCCCATCCGGGTCAGCCAGCAGGTCTTCAACCCGGTGGCGACGACCGAGATCGAGCTCGGGGCGAACCTGCCCTCCGCCACCGTGGACAACGACTCCATCTCCACCCAGGCGGAGCTCTACGATTCCCTCGGCACGCTGCACACGGTGAACCTGACCTTCACCAAGAACACCAGCAACGAGTGGACGCTCTCGATCGACGTGCCGGACGCGGTCACCGCGACGGCCGGCACGGTGGATCTGCAATTCGGCACTGCCGCCTCCGCCACCACCACCCCCGGCACGCTGGGCAACATGCTCAACGCCACCGGCACGGTGGTGCTGCCGCCCAGCAACAACCCGGGGGACCTCGCCGCTGTCAGCTTCGACGTCGATTTCGGCCAGGGCACCCAGACGGTCAGCCTCAATTTCGGCGCCTTCGCCGAGGCGCAGGGGCTGACACAGTATTCCAGCGAGACCTTCGAGATCCGCAACCGCAACCAGAACGGCGTCCCGCTCGGCTCCTATTCCGGCCTCAGCATCGCGCCGAGCGGCGACATCTCGGTGAACTACGACAATGGCCAGAGCCGCGTCGTGGCGCGCATCCCGCTGGTCGCCTTCAACGACCCGGATGCGCTGCAGCGCCTGGACGGCCAGGCCTTCATGCGCACCCCGGAATCCGGGGAGGCACGCATCACCGACGCCTCCTCCAACGGAGTCGGCAAGCTGGTGGTCAGCTCCGTCGAGCGCTCCAACGTCGATATCGCGAACGAATTCACCAAGCTGATCCTGGCGCAGCGCGCCTACACCGCGAACACCAAGGTCGTCACCACCAGTGACGAGATGCTGCAGGACACGATCAACATGCGGCGCTAGAGCATTTCCGGTTCACATGCGTTCACCGAAAACGCCCTACGCCTGCGTCTGCAGAGCAGATTCACGCCATCGGGCGATGCCGCCCTACGGCGATCTGCTCTACGCCGCCACCCAGGCTGAGATGCTGCCATGAGCCTCGACCTCGCCCTCACCATCGCCCGCAGCGGCCTGGCCGCGGTGCAGCGGCAGCTCTCCGTCGCCTCGCAGAACGTGGCGAACGCGAATACCGAGGGCTACACCAGGAAGAGCCTCGCCCAGACCGCCATCACCGTCGCCGACATGCCGGCGGGGCTGCGCACCTCCGAGCAGCAGCGCAACGTCGATACGGCGCTGGTGAACCGGATGCAGAGCGCGGGCGCGGCGGCGGCGGCGGCGGCGGTGCGGGAGACGCTGCTGACCGGGATCGAGCAGGCGCATGGCGCGACCGGCGCCGGCGACAGCCTGGCCGAGGCGGTGAGCGGGCTGCAATCCGCCTTCATCGCGCTGCGCGCGACGCCGGCCGATGCCGGGCAGCAGCGCAGCGCACTGGACGCAGCGACCACCCTGGCGGACCGGCTGAACGCCATCTCCACCGCCATCGGCACGGCGCGGCAGCAGGCACAGGACGGGCTGGTGGCGGAGGTGGACGGTGCGAATGCGGCTTTGCGCGAGGTCGCCGACCTCACGCTGCGCATCCGCAGCGGCGGCGAAGGCGACCAAGCGGCGCTGGAGGACCGGCGCGACCAAGTGCTGGCGCGGCTGGCCGAATCCCTCGACGTCACTGTGCTGCGGAAATCCGACGGCGACATCACCGTGGTGGCGCGCGGCGGCATCATCCTGCCGCTCGACCCGAAGCACGACGTTCTGAGCATCGGCCAGGCGACGGTGGCACCGGACGCCTACTACGGCGGCGGCGGCACCCTGCCGGGGGTGATGCTGAACGGCATCGACATCACTGGGCAGATCAAGGGCGGCCGGGTCGGCGAGTACCTGAACCTGCGGGACGACATCCTGCCGCGCTTCCAGGCGGAGACCGACCTGACGGCCGCGACGCTGGCCGAGCGCTTCGCCGCCCAGGGGCTGAAGCTGTTTACCGATGCCGACGGGACGAGCGTGCCGGCGACCGGCACCGCCTATGCCAGCGGCAGCCAGCTCGGCTTCGCCGGGCGGATCCGGGTGAACCCGGAGGTTGCCGCCACGCCCGGGCTGCTGCGGGACGGTACGGATGCGGTCAGCGGCAGCCCCCTCGGCGCCGCGGATTTCACCCCCAACCCGCCTGGCGGGCCGGCGAGCTTCACGACGCTGCTGGACCGGGTGCTGGACTTCACCTTCACCGGCAATGCCGCCGCCGGCGTGACCTGGCCCCCCATCTCCGGCAGCGGCCTTGGCCCCGATGGCAGCCTGGCCTCGCCCTTCGCCGCGCCGGCCAGCATCGGCGGCTATGCCGACCGGGTGACGAGCGCGCAGACCAGCGAGCGCGCCCTGGCAAGCCAGGCCAGGGAGAATGCGACGGCGCTGCAATCCTCCCTGCTCAGCCGGTTCGACGCGCAATCCGGCGTCGATGTGGATGCCGAGATGTCCGGGCTGGTGCAGCTGCAGAACTCCTACGCCGCCAATGCCAGGGTGGTGAGCACGCTGCAGGGCATGTGGGAGACGCTGCTGGGCGCGGTGCGATAGGCAGGGCTGAGAGGAGGCGCAGGCGATGGATGTCCTGACCCGGCTGGACCGCGATACCGCCGCGCTCCGGCTCCGGCTGCAGACGCAGACACGGCAGATGAGCACCGGCTACAAGGCGGAGGTGCTGGGAGATTACGGCACCGCCCAGCCGCGGCTGTTCAACCTGAAGGCCGATATGGCGCGACGCGACGCCTATGCGCAGTCCATCGGCCAGGCGCTGGCGCGCAGCCAGGCGACGCAGACCGCGCTCTCGCGGCTCAGCGAGATCGCCCGCAAATTCGCTGACGATGTGGCGATGAAGCTGGACGCGAACGATGTGGAGACCATCCCGCTCTACGCCTCCCAGGCCCGGCAGGCGCTGGTGGAGGTGGGGCAGCTGCTGAACGCCCAGGCCAATGGCGAATACCTCTTCGCCGGCAGCGACACCAACACCCCGCCGGTGCCGGATGCCAGCAACCTCGACAGCAGCGCCTGGGTCACGCAGATCATGGCGGCGGTGCAGGGCCTCGGCACCGGCAATGCCGCGGCGGTGAACGCCGCGACCCTGGCCGTGGTGCAGGATGACAGCGCGGGGGTCAGCCCCTTCTCCGCCTATTTCCAGACCGGCGGGGCGGGGCTGGCGGAGCCGCAGCGCAGCGTGCAGACCGCCGACGGGGTTACGCTGGGCTTTGGCATCACCGTGGCGCGCAACGGCGCGGCGGTGAGCCAGGGGGAGACCGCCGGCGGCTGGGTGCGGGATCTGATCCGCGGCCTCGCCTCCATCGCCGGGCTCACCCCCGTCCAGGCGGCGGACCGCGACACCTTCCGCGACTTCGTGACCAATGTCCGCAACGGGCTGACCAGCGCCAGCAGCGCGCTGGCGGATGAGAGCGGCGCGCTGGGGCTGACGGAGGCGCGGCTGGAGGCGACGAAAACGCAGCACGAGACCATGAAGACCTCCCTCACCGCCCAGGTCTCGGACATCGAGGAGGTGGACCTGGCGGAGACCCTGACCCGGCTGCAGGCGACCCGGTCCGTCCTGGAGACGAGCTACACCGCCATCGGCAAGCTCGGCACCCTGACCCTGGCCCAATTCCTGGGCTGAGCCGGCCGGCGGCCCGCAGCCCCGATGGCGCTTCCCCCCAACCCGGCTTCAGGCGGCGTTAAGCGCGCGATGCCACACTGGCGGCTGCCCAACACGGCGCGGCCTCGAAAGGAATAGACATGTCCACGCTGGTGCTCGAACTGCGTCAGGGCGATCTGATGGTCGTGAACGGCGCCCCGATCCGCTTCCGCAACCGCACGCGGATCGAGCTGGCGGCCAAGGCGCGCTTCCTGTTCGGCAAGCAGATCATGGCCCCCGAGGCGGCGACGACGCCGGCGCGGCGGATCTATTTCGCGCTGCAGACGGCCTATATCGGGACCGATGAGGAAAGGGCGCGGGGCCTCGCCTCCGCCCGGGCGCTGATCGGCGAATTCCAGGCCGCCACCACCTCCGGCCTGGCGCGGGAGATGCTGCGGCAGGCGCTGATCCTGGCCGAGACCGATGATTGCTACCAGGCGCTGAAGCTGGCCCGCCGGGTGATGCGGCATGAGGAGGAGGTGCTGGGGCTTCCGCCGCTGATGCCGGTGCGGCAATTGCAGGCGCCGCGGGTGGAAGGCACCCGGCTGGAGGGCTGAGGCGCGGCCGGGCGCATGGCGGCGAGGCTGGCCGCTCGGCCAGGCGGAACGGTGGGGGGGGCCGGACGGGAAGCCCGTTCCTGGTGCGATACCTGCACCGGTGGGCCTGAGCGGAGCCGGTGGATGGCTGCGCGGTGCTCGGGCCCTCCGGGTCGCGGCGCGACGCCGGGTTGCTCCGGAGGTTGTGCTTGCAGCAGGAAGTCGATCAGGTGGCGCCGCCTGACCCGATGTTGTCCTCAGAGGGCGCGGGAAGCGGGCTGGGCCTCGCCGCCGCTCCGGCCTGGCGAGAACACCGCGGCGGGCCTGCTGCCGGCGGGGGAACCGGGCAGGCCACCGCCATGGGCCTGCCCCACGGCGCCGGAGGGGACGCCACTTGCGGCCGCGGTGGCGGCGCCGCCCGAGGATGCGATGCCGGGCCGGGCTGCGCCGGACAGGGCCGCACCGCCTTCCGGCGCACCGGCTGCCGCCGCGCTCCCACCGCCCTCGGCCCGCTTGCCGGCATTGCGGTAGGCGGCCAGTTCGCGCTCCGTCGGCAGGGTGGCAGTGACCTCGCCCTGCTCGTCACGGAATTGCAGCACCACCAGCCCGAGGCGCGGATCCAGCTTCATTGCCGGGTTGGGCGTCGCCTGGAAGGGCTGGGTCCCCACCTCGGCCTCGGCCGTCCGGGCAGGCTCCGCCGCCGGCGCCTTCGGCGCTGCGGGCTGGGCCACCGGCAGACGGGGCATGGTGAGGGGCGATACGGCTTGCATGGGTCTCCGCCGCGATGAAACCAGAATGGAGGTAAAGAAAAGGTAAGCATGCCCCGGAATTGACCCCGGCCCGGCTTGAGCCGAGGATGCGCGCCTTGCCGACCTCGCTCCCCCTCCAGCTCCGCACCCTGGCCGCTGCCAGTCTCGGCGGCGCGCTGCTCACCCTGCTGCACATCCCGCTCGCCTGGATGATCGGCGCGATGCTCGGCACCGCCACCCTGGCCTGGAACCAGTTCCCGGTCGCCGTCCCCAGCTGGGCGCGGCCGGCGGGGCTGGTCTTCCTCGGCCTCAGCCTCGGCGCCAGCTTCAGCGGCCCGGTGCTGACGGCGGTGATGGCGGCGCTGCCGGTGATGCTAGTGGGCGGGGTGCTCGCCATCGCCTCCGGCCTGGTCGTCGCCCAGCTCTTCACTCGCTTGGCGGGGACCGACCAGAAGACCGGCTTCTTCTGCGCCGTGCCCGGCGGCGTCGTCGTCATGGCCGTGCTGGCGCAGGAGGCGAAGGCGAGCGTCGCCACCGTGACCCTGGCCCAGACCATGCGCGTGCTGGTGGTGGTGCTGACCTTCCCGCCGCTGCTCGGCTGGCTGGCGCCGCATGGCGACTTCACGGATTTCACCGCCGCCGGCATCGCCACCTGGTGGCCCGGCCTGCTGGCGATGGCCGCCGCGGGGCTGGCCTGCGCCCTGCCCTTGCGCCAACTCGGCCTGGCCAATCCGTGGATGCTGGGGCCCTGCGCGCTGGCCATCGGGCTGGCGGCGACCGGCCATCTGCCCTCCGCCGTGCCGAAGCCGCTGGTGGATGCGGCGCAGGTGGCGATGGGCGCCACCCTCGGCACCCGGCTGACGCGGAGCTTCCTGCTCTCCTCCCGCAGGCTGGCGATCGCGGCGTTGATCTCCTCGGCGGTGCTCTCGCTGCTGCTCACCGCGCTCGGCGTACTCGTCGCCTGGGTCAGCGGGCTGCCGGTCTCGGCGCTGATCCTCGGCCTGGCGCCGGGCGGCATGCCGGAGATGGCGCTGACGGCGAAGGCGCTGGAGCTCGGCGTGCCGCTGGTGCTGGGCTTCCACCTGACGCGGACGGTACTGTGCAACCTGCTGGTCGGGCCGCTGCACCGGGGGGCGGTGCGGCTGGGGCTGCTCTAGCTTCCCCACGAAACCGCTGCGCGGCTTCGTGGGGGCCCGAGGGGCGCCTTCACCGCCTGCCGTGGCCGTGCCACGGCAGGGCGCGGGTGGCCCACTCCGTCAGGGCAGTTCCAGCCGCACCGCGATGGCGGCGGTGGCCAGCACGGCCGGATCGTCCTGCTCCGGGTTCATTACGTCGAGGCCGCCCTTCACCACCTGCACCGTCACCTGGCCATGCGGCAGGGAGGCGCGGATGCGTTCCGCATCCACCTTCCCCGGCTGCTGCACGCCGATGGTGACATCCACCAGCATGGATTTCGGGTCCACCCTCAGCGCCCGCAGCATGGACAGCGAGGAATGGTGCAGTGCATCCTGCACCGCCCGCAGCGCCGCCTTGGTGTAGTCGCCGCCATGCAAATCGTTGCCGGCGCCGAGTTCCAGGATCACCCGCTTCGCCGGCATGTCAGCGCCCCCCTTCCGGCAGGTCAAGGAAGACCTCGGCCGCCGCATGCGCCACCAGCGTGCCGCCATCCCCGGCCTCGTTCGGGATCATCAGCCCGCCTTCCACGCATTCCACCTCCCCCGTGCCATGCGGCAGGACGGCCAGCACCTCCGCCTTGTCCACCGTCTCCGGCCGCGGCACGCCGATGGTGACCATCACCTTCATGCTGTCCACATCCACCCCCAGCGCATGGGTGACGGTGAGGGAATTGTGCCAGAGCGCGTCCCGCAGCGCCCGCACCGCGGCCTTGGTGCTGTCCAGGCCGCGGATATCGGTCCCCATGCCGATCTCCAACACCATGCGCTTCATCGCCATGCCTGCTTCCTC
>NZ_JAMZIK010000074.1 GCF_024178315.1 Siccirubricoccus soli
CGCAGCGCCCGCACCGCGGCCTTGGTGCTGTCCAGGCCGCGGATATCGGTCCCCATGCCGATCTCCAACACCATGCGCTTCATCGCCATGCCTGCTTCCTCTCCGCTTCACGCCTCCGGTGCTCGGCTCCGCCTGCGCCCTCCGACGATCGGCAGCTTCGCCGATCCGCTTCACGCCTCCGGTGCTCGGCTCCGCCTGCGCCCTCCGACGATCGGCAGCTTCGCCGATCCGCTTCACGCCTCCGGTGCTCGGCTCCGCCTGCGCCCTCCGGCGATCGGATCAGGCGCACGCGACGCTCAGCCCTTCTCCACATTCCAGAAGACCGGCACCGGCCCCTTCAGCAACCCTTTCAGATTGCTCCGCCAGGCGCTGGGCGGGAAGTACTGGCCGAGCGGGATGAAGGGCACCGTCTCGAAGGAGCGGGCCTGGATCGCCTGGTCCAGCCGGCGCAGCTCCGCCTCATCCGTGCTGTCCATCCAGGCGTCGCGCATCCGCTCCACCTCCGGGTCGTCCGGCCAGCCGAACCAGGCCGCCCGGCCATTGCCGCGCAGATTGGTGGCGAAGACCGGGTCGCGGTACTCGGCGGCGGGAAAGCCGGAGGGGAAGAGCGACCAGCCGCCCTTCTCCAGCGGCTCGGTATTGGCGCGGCGCTGCACGATGGTGCCCCAATCCATCGACTGGTCGTCGATGTTCAGCCCGATCTCGCGCCAGGCGGCGACGCAGACGCTGGTGAAGGCATCGTAGAAGGTCTGGTCGGTCGGGTGCATGCAGACGATGCGCTCGCCCTTGTAGCCGGATTGGGCCAGCATGGTGCGCAGCCGCGCCTTGTCCGGCCGCTGCCGCACCGCCTCCATCCCGGCATCATTGGCGGAAGGCGTGCCGGGCAGGAAATAGCCGACCGGCGCGCGGTAGAGCGAGCGGTCCTCGCCCATCGCGCCTGTCATCACCTCCTGCTGGTCCACCGCCGCCATCATCACCCGGCGCAGCGCGGCACTGGTCGTCGGCCCTTGCAGATGGTTGAGCCGGATGGCGCCGAAGGTACCGTAATTGTCGATGACTCCGACCTCGACGCCGCGCGCCCGCTTCAGCCGCGACAGCAGATCCGGCAAGGGCTGGTCGATCCAGTCCACCTCGCCATTGATCAACGCATTCGCCGCCGTCGCCGCATCCGGGATGAAGCGCCACTCCACTCGGTCCACCAGCACGCGGTGGGCGCCGGCGGCGTGGCTGGGCGCCTCGTCGCGCGGGCGGTAGCCGTCGAATTTGGCGAAGACCGCCAGGCTGCCGGGCACATACTCCTCTGGCACCCAGCGGAAGGGGCCGCTGCCGACGAACTCCGCCACTTGGCGATAGGGGTCGGTCGCCGCCAGCCGGGCGGGCATGATGACGGGGCTGGGCTGGGTCTTGGCCAGGGCGTAAGGCAGCGAGGCGAAGGGCTTGCTCAGCCGCCAGACCAGGGTGCGGTCATCCGGCGCCTCCAGCGCCTCCAGCCGCGCCTTGATGGTCTGCCCGACCGGGTCGCGCACCATCCAGCGCTGCAGGCTGGCGACGCAATCCCGCGCCAGCACGGGCTCGCCATCATGGAAGCGCAGCCCCTCGCGCAGCCGCATGGTCCAGCGCTTCGCATTGTCCTCCATGCGGTGCCCCTCCAGCATCAAGGGCTGGGGGTTGAGCTGCTCGTCGCGGCCATAGAGCGTCTCGAACAGCATGGTCGCGGCGTTGCGGGTGACGACGGCGGTGGTCCAGACCGGGTCCAGGCTGCCGATGCTGGCCTGCGGCACATGCACCAGTACCTTGGGGGTTTGGCCGAGGGCAGGACGGGCCAGGGCAAGGGCGGCCCCGGTCGCCAGCAGATTGCGGCGTCGCAGCATGGTTTCCTCCCGTGTTTGTCGGGAAGTGTCCACTCCTTCGGGGCGGGCTGCAATCGGGGGGGTCGAGGGAGGGCTTTGCCCTCCCTCGAGCACCCACCCACCAAAGGCCGAAAGGCCTTTGGAAATCACGTCTTGCAGCCCAGCAAGCCGGGTACACGACTCGGCGAAAGGTGCGGCGCCCTGCTGTTCAGCGGCTGGTGGCGATGCCCGCCTCCGCGATCACCTTCGCCCATTTCGGAATGTCACGCGCGATGACCTCGCGCATCGCCTCCGGCGTGCCGGGCAGGACATCCAAGCCGAGCTGGGCGAAGCGCGCCTGCATCTCCGCATCCGCCAGCACCCGCCTGGCATCGGCGTTCACCCGCTCGATGACGGCCGGCGGGGTGCCGGCCGGCCCCATCAGCCCGAACCAGGAAATCGCCTCGAAGCCGGGGAAGCCCTGCTCCGCCACGGTCGGGACATCCGGCACGGTGGGCGAGCGCTGGAGCGAGGTGATGGCGACACAGCGCAGCTTGCCGTCCCGCACCATCGCCATGGCGGCGCCGGTATTCTGGATGCCGATCGGCACCACGCCGTTCAGCACATCCGCGAGGTTGGCGCCGCGATAGGGGATGTGCTCCATGCGGATGCCGGCCTGGTGGCACAGCATCTCCCCGGCGATGTGCTGCGGCGTGCCGACGCCGGGCGTGCCATAGACCAGGCTGCCCGGCTCCGCCTTCGCCCGGGCGATGATCTCCGGCAGCGTCTTCTGCGGCAGGTCGAGATTGGTGAAGATCAGCGAGCCCATGGTCAGCACCAGCCCGATCGCGGCCAAATCCTTCCGCGGGTCGAAGGGCAGGGTCTGCAGGCTGGGCACGATGGTCAGCGCGCCATTGGCGCCGAACAGCAGGGTATGGCCGTCCGGCGCCGCCTTCGCCACCCGGTCGGCGCCGATGGCGCCGCCATTGCCCGGGATGTTCTCCACCACCACCGGCTGTCCCCAGAGCTCGGCGAAGCGCTGGGCGAAGATGCGGCCGGTGATGTCCGTGGCGCTGCCAGGGGTGAAGCCCACCACCAGCCGCACCGGCCGGCTTGGCCAGCCGGCTTGGGCCAGGGAGGGCGCCGCCAGCCCCGTGCCCACCACCCCGGCCGCGCCCAGCAGCGCCCGGCGAGACCATGCGTGATGCATGCCGCTTCCTCCTTCCCGGCGCCTTGGCGGCGCATCCCCGTGTTACGCCGGAAGGGTAAAGGGATCGCTCCGCCCGCGTCCAGAACGGCCTGTCAACGGGAACAGGCGGCGCCGCCGAGGACGCAGAATTTCGCACAATGCGGGTGGTTCAGCGGCACCGGTCGGGCCGCCTCGGCCAGGGTCGCGCCCAGTTCGAATTGCGGGTCGTAGGGCAGCAGGGTGCAGGCCAGCACCGCCGGCCGCGCCGCTCCGCGCCGCTTCACCACCATGCGCGCCGAGGCGCACATCAGGCTATCGGGCGATTTCTTCAGGATACCCCAACAGGCGGTGGTGATCTCCGGCACGTCCACCGCCGCATCCATCTCCGGGAAGAGCATCAGCGCCACCGGGTCCTCGGCGTCGATCGGGATGCCATGGCGGGCGAAGAGCCGGGCGAAGCCGGCGCGCATCGCCGCCTCACCCTCTCCGCCGAAGCCGGCGCGGCCGGCGACATGCACGCGGAAGCCCCGCGCCGCCAGCCAGGCCAGCCCCTCCAGCGCCTGGACGAAGCTGCCCTCCTGCCGCTCCGCGTCATGGATCGCCGGATCGTAGTGGTCGAGGCTGACGCGGAGCGTGAGGTGCTCGCCATGCGCCGCGCGCAGCGCCAGCAGGGCGGCGGCGTGGTTGCGCATCGGCTTCATCGCATTGGTCAGCACCAGGGCACGGAAGCCGCGCCCGAGCACCGCCGCCAGCATCGCCGGCAGCTCCCGGTTCAGGAAGGGCTCGCCGCCAGTGAAGCCGATCTCGGTCACCGGCAGCGCCTCCCGTGCGATCTCCTCCAGGAAGGGGTCGAGCTCCGCCGCCGAGAGATAGGCCAGCGCGTCGTTGCGCGGGCTGCTCTCGATGTAGCAATGGCGGCAGGTGATGTTGCAGAGCGTGCCGGTATTCACCCAGAGCGTCCGCAGCGCCGCGAGGGCGACGGTGGCCCGCGCCTCGCCCTTCGCCGTCACCAGCGGGTTGCGGAATTTCTCCGAGGCCAGCGGGCGCTGGGCCGACTCTGCCACCAATTCGGGTCTCCTGGTCTCGTGCCGGCTGCTGGGCCGGGGTCCTGCGGCCGCCCATGGCGGCCTTCCGGGGCGCCGCCGTGCCGGGCCGGGGTAGGCATCCTGCGGGCTCCTGTGCGCCGGGCGCAAGGCCACAAGGCCGGGCACCGGGGCCGGCATACATCCGGTTAACCCCCGCGTGAGACTTTCCCGGCGTGGACCCCGTGACCCATCCTACCCTGCCGGACCCTCGAAGCTTCGACCCGGTGACCTTCCCGGGCGCCGTCGGGCTGGGGGAATGGCCGCCGCCGCGCTTCGACTTCGCCGCGGCCGTGCTGCGCGAGCCCGGGCTGCGCTTCGAGCGCGACGCCGCCGGCGCCATCGCCGTGGTGCGCCGCTTCGACCATATCCGCCTGGTCATGGACATCGAGCGGGCGCATCTGATGTTCGAGATCCAGCCGGGCAGCCGGGACTTCCTGCTGCTCCGCCTGGTGCCCGCCGCGCTGCGCCATGTGGAGACGGTGGCGCCGCAGGACCCCGTGCCGCCCACGCTGCGGGGCGAGGACCCGCCTTTGCCGGAGGAGCACCACATCTACGCCGCCACCACCGCGCTGGTGGAGGCCATGGCGGCGACGGCGCAGGAGGAAGCGGTCGCGCTCTGCGATTCCATCCGCCGGGTACCGCCGGGGGCCGACATGTTCGAGCAGGCGGTGGCCCGCTGCATCACCCGGGACGGGTTGCCGCTGGAGACGGTGGCGCCGCTCGCCCGCCGGCTGCAGCGCCTGGCCAATGCCCATGCCGGCGCCCTGGCCGCCGCCGCGGCCCAGCCGGATTACCGCGCCATGGAGCGCATGGTGAGCCTGACCCACAAGGTGCTGGGGGATGACCGGCGCTGGGCGAACGATCTGCTGACCCTGGCCCTCGGCTCCCTCGGCCCGGTGATCGACCGGCCGCGCCGCACCATGGAACAGGTGGTGCGGGAGGCCGATGCCAGCCTGCGCCGCCCCGGCGCGCTGCAGAATCTCAGCCGGCTCATCACCAAGCAGCGCAGCCTGCGGGACCGGCTGACGGACCTCACCCTGTTCTGGGGCCGCACCGCCACGGCCTGGCTGGCGGTGCATCCGGAGACCACGGACCGGCGGGAGATCGAGGCGCTGGCGCGGAACACGCTGCGCCGGCTCTCCATCCACTCCCTCTACCAGCCGCCGGAGTAGATCCCGCGAGGTTGCTGCGCCTGGCCGCGGGGGTGCCTTCCTGCCCACGCAGCCGCTGGCGCGGCTTCGCGGTGGCCCCGGACTCCGTCGTCACCGGTGCCTTGCGCAGCCTGTCGCGGCATGGCCGCGAATGGGCGAGCCGTGGATGCCCTGCGCCAGCCTCAAGGGACGCGGCGGAAGGGCTGCAGCAGCAGCCGGTCCAGCCGCTGCTCGGCCTCGGCGCGCCAGCCGGGCAGGCCGATCACCACCGCCTCCCCCGCCGCCGGCGCGGCGCGGTAGCTGCCGAACAGCCGGTCCCACCAGGGCAGGCAGAAGCCGAAGCAGCTATCCGTCTCGGCCGGCACCTCGGAATGGTGGGTGCGGTGCATCTCCGGCGTCACCAGCACCAGGCGCAGCGCGCGCTCCAGCCGCGGCGGCAGGCGGATGGCGGCGTGGTTGAACATGGCCGTCGCGTTCAGCAGCACCTCGAAGGCCAGCACCGCCACGGGCGGCGCTCCCAGGGCCACCACCGCCGCCATCTTCAGCGCCATGGAGAGCAGGATCTCCAGCGGGTGGAAGCGCAGCGCGGTGGTGGCATCGACCGAGGGGTCGGCATGGTGGACCCGGTGCAGCCGCCAGAGCAGCGGCACCGCATGGCTCACCCGGTGCTGGGCATAGATCAGCAGGTCGAGCGCCAGCAACGCCACCGGCAGGGCGAGCCAGAGCGGCGCCCCGGCCAGCAGCCCGATCCCCCGCGTCTCCGCCCAGAGGGCGGCGCCGACCGCCGCGGCCGGGAGCGTGGCCCGCACCGCCAGGGCGCCGAGCACCCCGAGGCCGAGATTGCCCGGCCAGCGCGCGGGCGTGGCGCGGCGCCAGGGCCGCAGCCTTTCGGCCAGCAGCAGCGCGGCCAGCACCCCGAGGAAGACGGCAAGGCGGATCAGCGAGTCCCGTGGCATGGCGGAAAATTGGGGCGTTGGGCGTCAGCCTCCAAGCAGCGGGCCGGGCATTACGGCGGCGGCGATGCAGAGCTCCGG
>NZ_JAMZIK010000075.1 GCF_024178315.1 Siccirubricoccus soli
CCAGCAGCAGCGCGGCCAGCACCCCGAGGAAGACGGCAAGGCGGATCAGCGAGTCCCGTGGCATGGCGGAAAATTGGGGCGTTGGGCGTCAGCCTCCAAGCAGCGGGCCGGGCATTACGGCGGCGGCGATGCAGAGCTCCGGCTGGCGCAGCTCCGCCCTGCACAGCGGGGCCGATCGCAGGCTAACCTCCCCCGGCCGAACCGACCAGGAAGGAGGGCCGCATGAGCTGGCAACCCGCCGAGGACCCCGTCTGCCCCGCCCCTCCCCCCGGGGTGGAGCTGGTGCTGCTGCCCCGTGCCCATGACGTGGGCGGCTTCGAGGTGCGGCGCGCCCTGCCCGCCAAGGAGCGCCAGATGGTCGGCCCCTTCATCTTCTTCGACCAGATGGGACCGGGCGAATTCCTGGCCGGCAAGGGGCTCGATGTGCGGCCGCACCCGCATATCGGGCTCTCCACCATCACCTACCTGTTCCAGGGCGCCATCCTGCACCGGGACAGCCTGGGGACAAGCCAGCCCATCCTGCCGGGGGCGGTGAACTGGATGACGGCCGGGCGCGGCATCGTCCATTCCGAGCGGACCGATGCGGCGGAGCGGGATCATGCCAACCCGCTCTACGGCATCCAGCTCTGG
>NZ_JAMZIK010000076.1 GCF_024178315.1 Siccirubricoccus soli
CCAGGGCGCCATCCTGCACCGGGACAGCCTGGGGACAAGCCAGCCCATCCTGCCGGGGGCGGTGAACTGGATGACGGCCGGGCGCGGCATCGTCCATTCCGAGCGGACCGATGCGGCGGAGCGGGATCATGCCAACCCGCTCTACGGCATCCAGCTCTGGGTGGCGCTGCCGAAGGCGCTGGAGGAGACCGAGCCCGGCTTCGTCCACCACCCGGCCGAGAGCCTGCCGGCCGTCACCGATGGCGGCCTCTCGCTGCGGCTGATCGCCGGCGAGGGCTGGGGGCTGCGCTCCCCGGTCGCCACCGCCTCGCCGCTCTTCTACGCGGATGCCGTGCTGGCGCCCGGCGCCGCGGTGCCGCTGCCGGAGCAGCAGGAGGAGCGCGCCGCCTATGTGCTGGAGGGCAGCGTCAGCGTCTCGGGCGATGTGTTCGAGGCGGGGCGGATGCTGGTGTTCCGCGCCGGGGACAAGCTGGCGCTGATCGCCGGGCCGCAGGGCGCGCGGCTGCTGCTGCTGGGCGGCGCCGCCATGGATGGGCCGCGCTACCTGTTCTGGAATTTCGTCGCCTCCAGCCGGGAACGGATCGAGCAGGCGAAGGAGGCGTGGCGGGCGCAGAGCTTCCCCAAGGTGCCGGGCGATGCGGAGGAGTTCATCCCGCTGCCCGAGGCGCGGGTGAAGGCCGGGGCGGCGACGAGGCCGAGCGAGGGATCGCCGACCAGCTAGAGCGTTTTCGGTTCACATGCGTGCACCGAAAACGCTCTGCGCCTTTGTTCGCAGAGCAGATTCACGCCTTCGGGCGATGCCGCCCTACGGCGATCTGCCCTAGATGCGGACCGCGCTGATCTACGCGCTGGCGGCGCTGGCCGAGATCGCCGGCTGCTTCGCCGCCTGGGCCTGGTGGCGGCTGGGCGCCTCGCCGCTCTGGCTGCTGCCGGGGGGCCTCAGCCTCGCCGCCTTCGCCGGACTGCTGACGCTGAGCCCGGCCGAGCTGGCGGGGCGCGCCTTCGCCGCCTATGGCGGGGTCTATATCGTGGCGAGCCTGGTCTGGATGTGGGCGGTGGAGGGGCGGCCGCCGGACCGGTGGGACCTGGCCGGGGCGGGGCTGTGCCTGGGCGGGGCGGGGGTGATCCTGTTCGGGGCGCGGGGTTGAGGGGGAGCTCTGCTCCCCCTCAAGCTCCCCCACGCCAAAGGCCGAAGGGCCTTTGGAAACCATGAGCTTGGCGCGCGCAGGTTCAACCTGCCGACTCAAAGGGGCCCAGGGGCCTTTCGGCCCCTGGCAGGTGGGAGCTCGAGGGGTTGCGGCGCTGCCGCAACCAGCGCCCTCCGTCGACCCTCAGGTAAGAAAAGCCCCCCCATTCACATGAATGGTCTGCCCGGTGACGTAGCCGCCTTCCGGCCCTGCCAGCAGCCGGACCATGGCGGCGATCTCCTCCACCGTGCCCTTCCGCCGCAGCGGCACCCCGCTCTCCTGCAGCGTGCTCGGCCGCGCGCCCGCCGAGGCACCACGCACCGTGTCGATGCTGCCCGGCGCCACGGCGTTGCAGCGGATGCCATGCGGCGCCAGCTCCACCGCCAGCGCCCGCATCAGCCCTTCCAGCCCGGATTTGCTGGCCGAGACATGCACCCGGTTCGGCGTGCCGATATGCGTGGAAATCCCCGACAGCCCGATGATCGAGCCGCCGCCGCGGCGGATCATCTGCGGCACCACCGCCTGGGTGAGGATGAAGGCGCCGTCCAGCGCGACGGAGAGGATCTCCCGCCACTCCGTCAGCGACATCTCCAGGAAGGGCGTCTGCCGCCGCAGCCCGGCATTGGCCACCGCGATGTCGATCCCGCCCAGCTCCGCCTCCGCCCGCGCCGCCATGGCGGCCACGGCCTCGGGCTGGGTGATGTCCGCCAGATGCGCGATGGCGGTGCCGCCGGCGGCGCGGATTTCCGCCGCCACGCCCTCGATCGCCGCCTGGTCGTGGCGGCCATTTACCACCACCGCCGCGCCGTCCCGCGCCAGGCTCAGCGCGATGGCACGGCCGATATTCCTGCCCGCGCCGGTGACGAGGGCGACCTTGCCGGCCAGCACCCCGGCCATCTCAGCCCTCCGTCACATAGGGCTTGGCCGCCGCCTCATAGGCGCCATAGCCCAGCAGCTCACGAAACTGCGCCGCCGGCAGCGCGCCCGGCGCTTCCTGCCCGCCCGATTTCACCGCCTCCAGCCCGGCCAGGATGCCGGCCATGGCGGGCGAGATCATGCCCGTCGGGAAGGTGCCGATCTTCAGGCCGAGCTCCGCCGCAAGCTGCTGGCTGGGCGTGATCCGCCCGCCGCCCGGGGACAGCACGGCGAAGGAGGGCCTGCCCTTGGCCGCGGCGACAGCGCGCCGCACCTCGCCCTCATCCGCCGGGCTATCGAGGAAGAGGATGTCGGCGCCCTCCTCCACATACATCTCGATCCGCGCCACCGCCTCCTCGATGCCGGCGGTCGGGCGGCAATCGGTGCGGGCGAGGATGAGGATGCCGCTCTCCTTCGCCGCGGCGACGGCGGCGCGGATCTTCATCCGCGCCTCCTCCCGCGGGATGCAGGGCTTGCCGGCGGAGGTCAGGCCGCGCGGGGTGATCTTGTCCTCGATGAGGATGGCGGCGGCGCCGGCCTGGCCATAGGCGCGCACCGTGCGCTGCACGTTCATGGCATTGCCGTAGCCATGGTCGCCATCCGCCAGGATGAGCAGCTCCGGCGCGGCGCGGCGGACCATGGTGAAGCTGTCGAACATCTCGCCGAAGGAGATGAGGTCGAGATCCGGCCCGCCGAGCCGGCTGGCGGCGACGCAGGAGCCGGAGAGGAAGGCGGTCTTGAACCCGGCCTGGGCGGTGAGCTTGGCCGAGATGCCATCCCACACCGCCGGCATGGCGACGAGGCCGGGCTCGGCCAGCAGGGCGCGCAGGCGTTCGGGCGGGGTCATGGCGTATCCTCGGGAGTCGGTTGGAGGGGGATGTTGAGCGCGATTCGGGGCGAGTGGAAATAGGGCGGGCCGAGAGGGGGCGCTGCCCCCTCTCGGGCTCTCCCCGGCCAAAGGCCGAAAGGCCTTTGGAAACCATGAGCTTGAGACCCGGCGGTTCGGGCCAGGGTGCTAGAGCAGATCGCGTTCAGATGGACTCATCTGAGCGCGTGAAAATGCTTGCAAAACAACAACCCAGAGCATGCTGCGTGAGCGCAAGCGAACGCAGCATGCTCTAGAAGTGGCTCCAGCCGAGGCGTGGCAGGGTCAGCGGTGCGCCGGCCGCATCCAGCACCTGCACCTCTGGCGCACCTTCGACGAAGGCGCCGATGCGGGTGACGGGCACGCCAGCCCTGGCGGCGCGCGCCGCAACCTCCGCCGCCTCGCCGGACGGCGCCGCGAAGAGCAGCTCGTAATCGTCGCCGCCCCCCAGCACCAGCGGCAGCAGCGCCGGGTCGCCGGCCAGCAGCGCCGCAGCGGCGGGGGAAAGCGGCACGGCATCTGCCCGCAGCACCGCGCCGCAGCCGCCGGCGCGGCAGAGATGGCCAAGGTCCTGGACGAGGCCGTCCGAGACATCCATCGCCGCCCGCGCCAGGCCGGAGAGCGCCTGGCCCAGCGCCAACCGCGGCTGCGGCAGCCGGTAGCGCCGCGCCAGATGGCCCCCTGCATCCGCCGGGAGCTTGCCCTGCAACACCCGCAGGCCGAGCGCGCCATCGCCGATGCTGCCGGAGACCCAGATCTCATCCCCCGGCCGCGCCCCGGCCCGGCGCAGCGCCGCCCCGGGCGCGACATGGCCGAGGATGGTGAGGGAGAGGCTGGTCGGCCCCGGGATGGAGACGGTATCGCCGCCCAGCACGCTCAGCCCGTACTCCGCCTGGTCCGCCGCCAGCCCGGCGACGAAGCCGGCCAGCCATGCCTCCGGCGTGCCCGGCGGCAGCGCCGTCGTCATCAGATAGCCGAGCGGCACCGCGCCCATGGCGGCAAGGTCCGAGAGATTCACCCGCAGCAGCTTGCGGCCGATCTCCTCCGGCGGATCCTCCGGCAGGAAATGCACCCCCGCCACCATGGCATCGGCCGCCAGCACGAGCTGCCGGCCCGGCGGCGGGTCCAGCAGCGCGGCGTCATCGGCCAGATCCAGCGCGCCGGGCCCGGCCAGCTTGCGGAAATGCCGGGCGATAAGGGCGAATTCGCCCGGCAGGGTCATCGGCCGCCGCGCCTCAGCGCCGGTGCGGCGCGGCGAATTCCTCGGCGCGCAGCGCCCGCGCCATGGCGTCCAGCACGCCATTGGCGAAGCGCGGCTCCTCGCCGCCGAAGAAGCCATGCGCGATGTCGAGATACTCGTTGATCACCACGCGCGCCGGCGGCGCCTTCTGCTCCCACAACTCGGCCGCCGCGGCGCGCAGCAGGGCGCGCAGCACCGGGTCCAGCTTGGCCAGCGGCCAATCCGCATCCAGGTGTCGGGCGATCAGCCCGTCCAGCACCTCCCCGTTCTTCGCCGCGCGGCGGACGATGGCGCTGAACAGCGGCGCATCCGCCTCCGGCACCTGGCCGTCCTCGAAGGCGCCGGTGCCGAGGCGATGGCGGAGGAATTGGGAGATGATGGGCTCGGCGGCCTCGCCCGTCTGCTCGCTCTGGTAGAGCGCCTGCACCGCCGCCAGCCTGGCGCCGGTGCGCGGCCGGCCGCGCGAGCCGGGCGCCGCCGCCGCCGCGCGCTTGCCCTTACCCGCCGGCTTCGGCGCGCTGGCAGCGGGCTTCGCCTGCGGCTTCGGCGCCTCGGGCCTTGCCTCCGCCGCCATTTCGGCGCGCAGCCGGTCGAGCTCCGGCGTCTCCGATGCTTCCTTCGGCATCAGAGACCCCAGTGCCGGCGCAGCCTGAGCTGCCCGAGCAGCGCATGCGCCGCCTCGGCCCCCTTATTGTGCTTGTCATCGCCCGAGCGGGCGATCGCCTGGGCCAGGGTGTCCACGGTCAGCAGGCCGAAGCCGATGGCGGCGCCGGTCTCGCTGGAGATGTCCATCACCCCCTGGCAGATGGCGGTGCAGATGAAGTCGTAGTGGTCCGTCTCGCCCTTCACCACGCAGCCGAGCAGGAGGAAGCCGTCATACTGCTCCTGCGTCTGGCTGAGCGCCATGCGCAGCGCCGCCGGCAGCTCATAGCCGCCGGCCACGGCCACCGTCCGGTGGGTGGCGCCGGCGGCGGCGAAGACCTGCTCCGCGCCGCGGCGCATGCCGCTTACCACCGCCTCGTAATAGGGCGCCTCAATCACCAGCAGCCGCGGCGCGGGGCCCGGAACGGGCTCTGCCACGCGCTCCGGCGCGTCGATCGTACTCATTCCACGTCCTTCCGGAGGAGCGGCCGCGTCTCGACAACCCTCAGGCCGTAGCCTTCCAGGCCGACAATCGGCCTCGGGTTGTTGGACAGCCGCACCATGTCGCGTACGCCGAGATCGGCGAGGATCTGGGCGCCGATCCCATAGTCGCGGATCTCCGGCGGTGCAACGCGGCGATCCTTGTTCCGCTTCACCTGCTCGCTCATATTCGTCGGCCGCCAGTCGCGGATGACCACCACCACGCCGCGCCCGGCCTGGGAGATCATCCGCATCGCGTCGTGCAGGTCGCGGGTGCCGGCGCCCATGATGGTGTCGTGCAGCAGGTTGGCGGCGTGCATGCGCACATGGACGGGACCGGGGGCGGTAACGTCGCCCTTCACCAGCGCCAGGTGCTCGCCACGCTCCAGCGTGTTGGCATAGACGACGAGCTGCCACTCGCCGCCGACCGGATGGTCGATCGTCCCTTCCTGGATCCGCCGCACCAGGCGTTCCGTGCGCCGGCGATGCGCGATGAGGTCGGCGATGGTGCCGAGCTTCAGGCCATGGTGCTGGGCGAAGGAGACGAGGTCCGGCATCCGGGCCATCGTCCCGTCATCGTTCATGATCTCGCAGATCACGCCGGACGGGTTCAGCCCGGCGAGGCGGGCGAGATCGACCGAGGCCTCGGTATGCCCGGCGCGGACCAGGGTGCCGCCATCCCGCGCCATCAGCGGGAAGACATGGCCTGGGGTCACCAGATCCTCCCGCCCCATTTCCGGATTGATGGCGACGGCGATGGTGTGCGCCCGGTCGGCGGCGGAGATGCCGGTGGTCACGCCCTCCTTCGCCTCGATCGAGACGGTGAAGGCGGTGGAGTGCCGCGTGCCGTTGGCGGCGGCCATCAGCGGCAGGCCGAGCTGTTCCACCCGGTGGCGGGCGAGCGCCAGGCAGATCAGCCCGCGCGCATGCTTGGCCATGAAGTTGATCGCGTCCGGCGTGGCGAATTGCGCCGGGATGACGAGGTCGCCCTCGTTCTCGCGATCCTCGTCATCCACCAGGATGAACATGCGGCCGCGTCGGGCTTCCTCGATCAGCTCCTCGGTCGGGGAGATGAATTCGGCGAAACTCGCCTTGTGTGGCAGGGCGGCGGTCATCCTGGGGTCCTTCACCTCGCGGCCGGCGGGGACAGGGCCCCCGGATCGGCCGCCACCAGCCGCGCGACATAGCGGGCCAGAGTATCGATCTCGATATTCGCCCGCGCGCCGGGCTGCAGCGTCCCGAAGGTGGTCACGGCGGCGGTGTGGGGAATGATGTTGACCCCGAACACGTCCCCGTCAACCTCGTTGACCGTCAGCGAGACGCCATCGATGGCGATGGAGCCCTTCACGGCGACGAAGCGCGACAATCCGGTCGGCAGCCTGAACCGCCAGCGTACCGAACCATTCTCCGGCGTCGCCGAGAGCACCTCCGCCACCCCGTCCACATGGCCGGAGACGAGGTGCCCGCCCAGCTCGTCGCCCATGCGGAGCGAGCGTTCGAGGTTGACGCGGCTGCCCGGGCGGAAGCCGCCCAGGGTGGTCTTCGACAGGGTCTCGGCCGAGGCATCCACCGCGAACCAGTCGCCGCCGAGCTGGACCGCCGTGAGGCAGCAGCCGGAGCAGGCGATGGAGGCGCCGATCACCGCCTTCTGCGGCTCCGCCAGGAAAGCCGGGGAGGTGCCGATGACGAGGCGCATATCCTGCCCCTCCCCGATCGGCTGCACCTCCCTGACCGTTCCGAGGTCGGTCACGATTCCGGTGAACATGGCCCCTCGGCCTCCTCGTTGACGAATTCGCTGAGCCAGTCCGCCCCGACGGGCCGGCTGGAAACACGCCGGAATCTGGGCATGGCGGAAAGCAGGTCCAGCGGCAAGGGCTGCACCGCCGGAAGCCCATCCCCGCCCATGATCCCGGGCGCGTGGAACCAGGCGAGGTGCTGGACCAGCCGGGCCCGGAGCAGGGCGGCGGCCAGCCCGGCGCCGCCCTCGGCCATGACCCGGGTGATGCCCCGCTGGGCCAGCGCGCCGAGCAGGGCGGCGAGGTCGAGCCCCCGCCGCTCCCGCCGCACCGTCAGGATCTCCACCCCCGCCTCCTGGTAGGGCGCCAGGGCGGCGGGCTTCTGGCCAGTGCGGGTGGCGATCCAGGTCGGCACCTGCCGCGCCGTGGCAACGAGTTTCGCCCCGAGCGGCGTGCGCAGCCGGGAATCCGCCACCACCCGGGCGAGCGGCACGCGGGCCATGCCGGGCAGACGGCAGGTCAGCTCCGGATCATCGGCCAGCACCGTGCCGCTGCCGACCAGGATGGCATCGTGCCGGCCGCGGATGGCGTGGGCGGCACGGCGGGCTTCCGGGCCGGTGATCCACTGGCTCTCGCCCGTGGCGGTGGCGATGCGGCCATCCAGCGTGGTGGCGAGCTTCAGGGTGACGAGCGGCAGGCCGCTTGTGATGCGGCGGGCGAAGCCGGCATTCAGCGCCTCCGCCTCCGCCCGGAAGAGGCCGGTCTCGACGGTCACGCCGGCCTCCCGCAGCCGGGCGAGGCCGCGGCCGTCGACGCGCGGGTCGGGGTCGCCGGCGGCGACGACCACGCGCCGCACCCCGGCGCGGATCAGCGCGTCGCAGCAGGGGGGCGTGCGGCCCCAATGGGAACAGGGCTCCAGGGTGACATAGGCGGTGGCGCCCCGGGCGGCCTCGCCGGCCCGGTCCAGGGCCTGGGTCTCGGCATGGGGACGGCCGCCGGGCTGGGTCCAGCCGCGGCCCACCACCCGGTCGTCCTTCACCAGCACGCAGCCGACGGCCGGGTTGGGCCAGGTATTGCCCAGGCCGCGCCGCGCCAGGGCCAGGGCGGCGCGCATATGTGCCCGGTCGGCGTCAGACTCGGCCATGGGGGAAGGCTTGCAGCATCATCCGGGGAAAGTGGCGTGGCGGGGAGATGAGCGGAAGGGGGGGGCGAGGAGGGCGCTGCCCTCCTCGAGCTCCACCCGCCAAAGGCCGAAAGGCCTTTGGAAACCTTGAGTCTAGCCGCGCTCCAGCAGCACCGCCCCGGCAGGTAGTACCCGGCCGTGCCAGCCGGGCGGGACCAGGGTGGTGGCGTCGAGCTGGGTCAGGATGGCGGGGCCGGCGAACCCCTTCCCGGCGGCCAGCCGGGCGCGGTCCAGGATCCGCGCCTGCACCGCGCCTTCCGGCCGGCGGAGGGGCTGGGTGCCGATCTCCGCGCCCTGGCCGCCACGCGGGGCGGGCATGGCAGGGGCCGGCAGGCGCCCCGCCGCCTCCACCCGCAGCGTGACGATCTCGATGGCGATGCCGGGCAGGTCGAACCCATAGAGGCCGCGATGCGCGGCGGCGAAGCCCTCGGCCAGGGCAGGGCGGGGATCGGCCGCGGCCGGCCAGGGCACCGCCAGCTCGAAGCCCTGCTCCTCATAGCGCAGCAGGGCGATGCGGCGGGTGCTGCGGTCCGCCTCCGCCACCGCCTCCTGGGCGAACCAGGCGGCGGCCTCTCCCTCCAGCGCGGCGAAGCCCGCCTCCAGTCCGACGGGGTCGGCCCCGGCCAGGGGCTGCGCCACGCTGCGGCTGAACTCCGCCTTCAGATCGGCGGCCAGTAGCCCCTGGGCGCAGAGCACCCCAGGCGAGGGCGGCACCAGCACGCGGTTCATCCCCAGCAGCTCCGCCAGCGCCGTGCCGTGCAGCGGCCCGGCGCCGCCGAAGGGGACGAGGGCGAAGCCGCGCGGATCATGCCCCCGCTCCACCGAGACGATGCGGATGGCGCCGACCATGGTGTTGTCGGCGATGGCCAGGATGCCGCGCGCCGCTGCCTCCGGCGTGAGGCCCAGCGGCTGCGCCACATGCTCGGCGATGGCCGCCTCTGCCCGCGCCAGGTCCAGCGCCATCCGCCCGCCCAGCAGGGAAGGCGGCAGGTGGCCGAGGACGAGATGCGCATCCGTCACCGTCGGGCGGGTGCAGCCGCGGCCATAGCAGGCGGGGCCGGGATCGGCGCCCGCGCTCTCCGGCCCCACCGTCAGCGCCCCGCCGGCAACCCGCGCCAGCGAACCGCCGCCGGCGCCGATCGTCACCATGTCCACCATCGGCAGGGGCAGCGGCCAGGGCCCAACCCGCCCGGATTGCGTCAGCCCCGCCTGGCCGCCCTTGATAAGGCAGATATCCGCCGAGGTCCCGCCGATATCGACGGTGATGATGTCCGGAATGCCCGCCGCCCGCGCCATGGCGGCGGCGCCGACCACGCCCGCGGCCGGGCCGGAAAGCGCCGTCTGCACCGGCGCGCGGCGGATGGCGGCGGCGCCGGCAACGCCGCCATTGGAGCGCATGAGCAGCAGCGGCGCGGCGATGCCGCCCCTGGCCAGCCTCTCCTCCAGCCGCCCGACATAGGTGGCGACAGCGGGCATGACGGCGGCGTTCAGCACCGTCGCCATGCTGCGCTCATACTCCCGCACCACCGGCAGCACGTCGCAGGAGGCGGTGAGGGCCAGGCCCGGCGCCACCTCGCGGGCGATCGCCAGCGCGCGGCGTTCCTGGGCCGGGTTGGCGAAGCTGTGCAGGAAGCAGATGGCGATGGCCTGGGCGCCGCCCGCCTGCGCGGCGGTGACGGCGGCGCGGACGGCCGCTTCGTCCAGCGGCGCCAGCTCCGCACCATCGGCGCCGATGCGGCCGGGGATCTCGAAGACCAGGGCGGGCGGAACCGGGCGCTTCGGCTTGCGCCAGGCCCAGAGATTGTCCCGCCGCGGCAGATCGGCCCGGCCGATTTCCAGCACATGCCGGAAACCCTTTGTGGTGAGCAGCGCGGTCGGTGCCGTCTTGCCCTCGAGGATCAGGTTGGTGGCGACGGTGGTGCCATGCAGCACCCGGCCGATCTCGCCCGCGCTTCGCCCCGCCTCCGCCAGCGCCAGCCCGACGCCGGTGAGGAAGGCCTCGGAGGGATCGCGCGGGGTGGAGGGCGTCTTCGCCGTCCAGGCCTCGCCGGTCGCGGCATCCTGCAGGGTGATGTCGGTGAAGGTGCCGCCGATATCGACGGCGACCAGCAGGTCGCGCTCCCCCGGCTTAGGCGACGGCATCGGCATAGCCCTTGCGGTGGAACAGCTTCACCTCGCCGCGCGCCTCGCGCCGCGCGGCCGTCGCCGCCACATCCACCTTGCCGTCGCGGATCACCACGCCGTAGTCGCGCTCGGCCGCCGCCATGCTCACCGCGCCCCCCTGCACATCCGCCAGCACCAGCGCCGGGTCCCGTGCGAAGGGGTGCCCCCAGCCGCCACCGCCGCCGGTCTCCAGCCGTAGCACGTCGCCGCGCTTCAGCACCGTGCCGTCCGAGAGCGGCGGCAGCACCCGCTCATCCGCCCGGCCAAGATTGACCACGGCGCGGCCGCTGCCGCCATTCATGCCGCCGGCCACGCCCCAGGGCGGGTTCTTCACGCTGTCGATGCGGATGGCGAGCTGCGCCTCCTCGCACAGCACCTCGTACTCCCGCACCACACCGCAGCCGCCGCGGAACTGCCCTGCCCCGCCGCTGTCGCGGTGCAGCCCGTATTCGCGCAGCCGCACCGGATAGGTCAGCTCCATGAACTCCGCCGGGTAATTCTCCTGCGCGACGAAATAGACGGCATCCACCCCATCGGCGAAGGGCCGCGCGCCATAGCCGACGGCGACGCCGTCGCTCATCAGGAAGCGGCGGCCAGCATGCGCGCCGCGCAGCGCCAGGATGACATAGGCGGAATGCGCCGCCGGCGCCTCGCCCCGCCGCGCCACCGCCACCAGCCCATGCATCGCCGCCAGCAGCCGCATCATGGTCAGCCCGCGGAGGCCGAGCGGCGCCGGGGAGCGCGGCCAGAGCAGCGAGCCCTCCCGCAGCCGCACCTCGTCGATGGCGCGGGGTCCGCCGGCATTCAGCACCTGCCCCGCCTCGCCCTGGAGGAAGTAGAGGCCGAGTGCCATGCCCGGCACATCCGGGTGCATCAGCAGGTTCACCGGGCCCTGTGCCTGGTCGTCCGTCGCCGTGGCGTCGAGGATGAAGCGGTCATCCTCGGTGCGCGTCAGTGCGAGGCGCAGCACGAAGGGGCCGTTGCCCTGGCCGTCGCTGTCGATCGCATCGGCGAAGCGGGTGGTGCCGACCGGGAAGGCCGCCCGCAGCTTGGCGCGGACCAGGGTTTCCGTCCGCCGCAGCAATTGCGCGAAGGCGTCCGCCAGCACCTCCGCCCCGAAGCGCGCGGCGAGCTCGGCAACCCGCGCCTCGCCCAGCCGCACCGCCGCCATCAGCGCGCGGGTGTCGCCCTGGGATTGCAGCGGGAAGCGGCTGTTGCGCCAGAAGGTGCGGAGCAGATCCTCATTCGCCACGCCATCCCGCATCAGCCGCACCGGCGGGATGATGATGCCCTCCTGGAAATGGTCGGTCGCGTCGGGGCTCAGCGAGCCGGGGCGCAGCCCGCCGATATCGGAGAAATGCGCCCAGCCCATGACGAAGCCGACGCGGGTCTCGCCCAGGAAGACCGGCGCCAGGAAGACCTGGTCGTTGGAATGGGAGACGGCGCCGCGGCTGCCGTAGCAGTCATTGTACCAGTAGAGGTCGCCCGGCCGCATGCTCTCCAGCGGATAATGCTGCAGCACCGGGCCGACGATGTCGCCGAAGATCGGCAAATCGCTGCCCACCGCCATGGCGCCGGAGGCATCGAAGAGCGCGGTGTAGAAATCCTTCTTCTCGCGGATGAAGGCGGACATGGCGGTGCGCTCCAGCAGCGCCTCCATCTCCGCCTGGGCGGCGCGGGCGGCGCCGCGGATGATCTCGAGCGTGACGGGATCGCAGGACATCAGCATTCCCGAGGAAGGGCCCTGCCCTCCCTCGGGCTCCCTCCCGCCAAAGGCCGAGGGGCCTTTGGAAACCATGAGTTCAGGCCGCGAGATGGCATGCGACTCCGTCCTTCAGTACTGGCGCCTCGGTGGCGCAGCGGGACTCGGCGGCGCCGCACCGTGGGTGGAAGCGGCACCCGGTTGGTACGGCGCGCAGGCTGGGCGGGTCGCCGGGCAGGCCCGGGCCTGCGGCGGCGCCGTCCAGCCGCGGCGCGGCGGCCAGCAGGGCGCGGGTATAGGGGTGGCGCGGCGCGGCGAACAGCCGCGCCGCCGCGCCTTCCTCCACCACCCGGCCGAGATACATCACCGCCACCCGGTCGCAGACGCGGCGCACCACGGAAAGATCGTGGCTGATGAAGAGGTAGGTGAGGCCGAAGCGCTCCCGCAGCTCCTGCAACAGCCGCAGCACCGCGGCCTGGACGGAGAGGTCCAGCCCGGCCGTCGGCTCGTCCAGGATCACCAGCTTCGGCCGCAGCAGCAGGATGCGCGCCAGGCCGATGCGCCGCTGCTGCCCGCCGGAGAGCTCATGCGGGTAGCGGGCGGCGAAGGCGGGATCGAGCCCCACCGCCTTGAGCATCTCGGCGATGCGCGCCTCGCGCTCCGCCGCATCCGCAACGCCATGGATGCGCAGCCCTTCCGCCAGGGTGGCACCCACCTGCCACCAGGGATCGAGTGCCGCGCCGGGGTCCTGATGCACATACTGCACGGCGGCGCGGGTGCGGCGCGCGGCGGCCGGGCCCTCGCCGCCCACCTGGCGGCCTTCCAGCCGGATCTCCCCCGCCGCCTCGCGCTGCAGGCCGAGCAGGGTGCGCGCCAGGGTCGTCTTGCCGCAGCCGCTCTCGCCGACCACGCCGAAGGTCTCGCCGGCGGCGACGGAGAGATCGACGCCATCCACCGCCCGGACGCCGGGCCGCCGGCGGAACAGCCCGCGCCGCGCGCCAAGCTCGACGACGAGCCCGCTGGCTCCGACCAGCTCAGCCACGGGCCGCCTCCCCATGCCAGGGGCAGGCGACCGCGCGCGCCTCGCCGACCGGCAGCATCGGCGGCACCTCGATCGGGCAGCCGGAATGGATCTGCGGGCAGCGCGGATGGAAGCGGCAGCCGGGCGGCTGCGCTGTCGCTGCCGGCACCGTCCCGGGAATGCCAAGGAGATCCGTGGCGCGGTCCGGATGGCAGGCCAGCAGCATGCGCGCATAGGGGTGCAGCGGCGCATCGAGCACCGCCCGGGTCGGCCCGGTCTCCGCCACCCGCCCGGAATAGAGCACCGCCACCTGGTCGCACACCGTCGCCAGCACGCCAAAATCATGCGTCACGAAGAGCAGCGACAGGCCGCGCTCCGCGATGAGCTGGCGTAGCACCGCCAGGATCTCCCGCTGCGTCGTCACGTCCAGCGCCGTGGTCGGCTCATCGGCGACGACCAGGGAGGGCTCGCAGGAGAGCGCCGCCGCGATCAGCAGCCGCTGCCGCTGCCCGCCGCTGAACTGGTGCGGGTATTTCGCCAGCGCCCCGCCCGGATCGGGCAGCTGCACCGCGCGGAACAGCTCCACCAGCTTCTCCTTGTGGTCCCGCCGGCTGCCGGGCGCGTGCCGCCGCATCACCTCCAGGATCTGGTCGCCGGCGCGGAACACCGGGTTCAGCGACAGATAGGGGTCCTGCGGGATGAAGCCGATCCGCCCGCGGGCCGAGGCGCCGCGATCGGCCAGGATGTCCCGCCCCTCGAACAGCACCGCGCCCTTCGGCACGGTGGCGCCGCCGGGCAGGATGCCGAGGATGGCGCGCAGCAGCGTGGATTTGCCGCAGCCGCTCTCGCCCACCACGCCGAGCGAGCCGCCCTTCGGCACGGCGAGCGTCACATCGTCCAGGATGCGCGCCGGCCCGGCATCGGTGCGGATATGCACGGCAAGGTTCTCGACCGAGAGCAGCGGCCGCGCAAGGGTCGCGCCCATCATGCGGCGCCTCGTGCTGCCCTGCCGCGGCTTTGCCGAGGCAGGCTGTGCCGAAGCACTGGCCGCAGGGGGAGGCCGGGGCCGCCGCGGAACCGCGCAGCGGCTTCGTGGGGAGGCATCAATGCCGGCTCCTCCGCAGCCGCGGGTCGGCGATGTCGCGCAGCCCGTCGCCCAGCAGGTTGAAGCCCAGCACCAGCAGCAGGATGGCAAGGCCCGGGAAGGTCGGAAACCACCAGGCCTCCGGCAGGTGCTGCCGGGCCTCGGCCACGGCCAGCCCCCAATCCGGGTCCGGCGGCGCCGCGCCGACGCCGAGGAAGCCGAGCAGCGCCGCGGTGAGGATGGTGAAGCCCATGCCGATCGTCGCCCGGATGAGGATGGCCGGCGCCGCGTTGGGCAGCACATGCAGCAGCAGGATACGCGGGGTGGAAGCGCCGATGCCGGCCAGCGCATCGACGAAGAGCGCGCCGCGCAGCCGCCGCGTCTCGGCATAGACGGTGCGGGCGAAGAAGGGCCAGTAGGTCAGGGCCAGCGCCAGCATGGCGGTGGTCAGCCCCGGCGCCAGCAACTGCCCCAGCGCCAGCGCCAGGATAAGCTGCGGCACGGCGAGGAAGACGTCGGTGACGCGCATCAGCAGGTCGGAGAGCCAGCCATCCCGCCACCCCGCCACCAGCCCCACCGGCACGCCGATGGCGAGCGACGCCCCCACCACCGCCACCGCGACAACCAGCGCGCTGCGCGTGCCGAGGATGACGCGGGAGAGGATGTCCCGCCCGAGATTGTCGGTGCCGAAGGGGAATTCGGCGGAGGGCGGCCGCAGCCGCTGCAGGATATGGCTTTCGAAGGCGTCTTCCGGATAGGGCGCCAGCCAGGGGGCGAAGAGCGCGACGAGGACCGCGAACAGCACCAGCGCCAGGCCGAAGCTGGCGACCCGGTCGCGCAGCAGCCGCTTCAGCGCGATCATCTTACGTCCTCCGCCACGCGCGGGTCGATCAGCGCCTGGGCCAGGTCCACCAGTACATTCACCACCGCATAGACCACGCCGACCACCAGCGTCACCGCCAGCAGCGCCTTGTAGTCGGCCGTCACGATGGCCTGCACCGCATAGGTGCCGAGGCCCGGCCAGTCATAAATGGCCTCCACCGCCACGGCGCCCGAGATGAGCGCGCCGAAGAGCAGGCCGATCTGCGTCACCGTCGCCGTCACCGCGTTGCGCAGCACGTAGATGGTGTAGAGGCGGAAACTGCCGTAGCCGGCCGCCCGCGCATAGAGCACGAAATCCTTCTGCAGCGCCTCCAGCATGCCGGAGCGGGTGAAGCGGGCGATGCTGGCAAGGCCGGGCAGGCAGAGCGTCACCGCCGGCAGCACCAGATGCCAGATGGCGTCGCGGAACTGGTCGAAGCGCCCGGCCAGCAGGCTGTCGATGGTGGCGAGCCCGGTGACGGTCGGCGGCAGGCCGAGATCCACATCGACCCGCCCGCGCAGCGGCAGGATGTCGAGATCCATGGCGAAGACGAGCTGCAGCATCAGCGCCAGCCAAAAGGAGGCGATGGCGAGCCCGCCCACCGAAAGCAGCCGGACGAGCTGGTCCACCGGCCCGTTATGGTTCAGCGCCGCCACCAGCCCGAGCGGGATGCCGATGACGGTGGCCAGGAAGAGCGCGGCGAAGGTCAGCTCCAGCGTGGCGGGCAGGCGCTGGGCGATCTCCTCCGTCACCGGCCGACCGGAGAAGATGGAGCGGCCGAAATCCCCGGTGAGGACCTGACGGATATGCACCAGCGCCTGTTCCAGGATTGGCCGGTCCAGCCCGTACTTCACCCGGATCTCGGCGATCTGCGCCGGCGTCGCGCTGTCCCCGGCCAGCGCCGCCGCCGGGTCGCCGGGGATCACCCGCGTCAGCACGAAGGTCAGCAGCACCAGCCCGAACAGCGCCGGCAGCGCCAGCAGCACCCGGCGCAGGACATAGCGTGCCACTGCCCGCTACTGCTGCGCCCAGAGGGTACGGAGCTCGCCGCCCGAGCCGACCGGGGAGAAGTTCCAGCCCTGCACCCGGCGGGAGACGCCGCGGAGATTGACCGTGTTGTACACCCAGATATCCGGGCTGTCCGCCACCACCAGCCGCGTCGCCTCCTGGTACAGCTTCTCGCGCTCCGCCTGATCCAGGCTGGTGCGGGCGCGGGTCAGCAGCTCATCGACGCGCGGGTTGCGGTACCAGCTGGACGCCTTCCAGGTGCCGTGGAAGCGGCTGTCATACATCTGGCCGATCCAATTCTCCGGGTCGATGAAATAGGCGCTGACCCAGTGGATCCAGCTATCCGGCGTCGTCTCGGGCCGGGAGGTGGAGGCGGTGATGTTCGCCCAGGTGTTCGGCACGATCTTCAGGTTGATGCCGAGCCGCCTCAGATCGGCCTGGAACATCTGCGCCGCCTGGGTGGTCTGCTCCAGCTCGGTCTGCAGGTGGATCTCGATCTCCCGGTTCAGCGGCGCGCCCGCAGCGCGGGCCCGGTCGCAATGCTCCTTCGCCTTGGCGAGGTCGAAGGCATAGGGCGCGAGATCCGGCGGGTTGCCCCAGAGGCTGTTCGGGTTGGGGCCCGCATTCCGGATGACGAAGCCGCGCAGGATGATGTTGTTGAAGCCTTCGTAGTTGAAGGCATGGGCGAAGCAGAGCCGGGCATCGAGGTTGTCGAAGGGCGGCTTGCGGTTGTTCATGCGGATGATGAAGACCCGCATGGATTCGTCCTTCTGGACGCGCGTGCGGTTGTTCCGCTCCACCCGCTCCACCTGGTCGGTCGGCAGGTAGCTGTCGCTGGCGTCGATCTCGCCGCGCTGCAGCGCCAGAACACGTGTGCTGGTCTCGAGGATCGGGCGCGCACGCACCTGGTCGAAGGGGTTGCGGTTGTGCGACCAGCCGAGGAAGTGGTCGCGGAAGCGGTTGAAATCCAGCGAGGTGCGCGCCCGGTAGGTGTCCGGGTCCACCATATAGGCGCCGGAGCCGGCATCATGCGCCGCCAGCCAGGTGGCGCCCCAGTCGTCGTTCACCGTGTTCGCCTGCACCAGCTTGCTGTTCACGATGGCGACCAGCGGCATGGCGGAAAGGAAGGGCGCATAGGGCTGGCTGAGCACGAAGCGCACCTTGTTCGGCGCCGGCGCCGTCACGTTCTCGGCCTTCAGCACCGGGCTGAAGGCGGCGGCCGGGGCGCGGTTCATCGCCAGCAGACGGCGGAAGGAATAGACCACATCCTCCGCGGTCATCACCGTGCCGTCATGGAATTTCACTCCATCGCGCAGGGTGAATTCCCAGGTGAGACCATCCTCGCTGGTGGTGGTGCCGGTGGCGAGCCAGGGCTCGAGCCGCGGCGGATTGCCCTGGTAGCGGTAGAGCCCGTCATAGGCGTTCAGCAGAATGAACTGGCTCGGCACGTCGAAGATGGCGTGCGGGTCGAGCGTCGCGGCCAGGCTGTCGCCCCAGACCATGGGCCGCGGGGCCTCTGCCTGCGCTGCGGGCACGGCGAGGAGCAGGGCGGTCAGCAGCAGGGCAAGGCGGCGCATCGCGGGTCTCCGGCAGAACCGGCGTGAGTGAAGGCCAGGGGCACCCCCTGGGCAAGGGGGCAAAGCGCACATCGCCAGGACAATGCACCGCTTTCTGCCCAGCACGGCAGCAGCCTCCGCCGGCTTGCCCGCTTGGCGCGCATGGTCCTAGGGTTGAGGCGACAGCGCAGGAGGCTTGCCATGCCCGCCACCATTCCCATCCTCGACCTCGGGCCGCTGCTGGAAGGCCGCCCCGGCGCCCTGGAAGCGCTGGGAGCCGAGCTGCGCCGCGCCTTCACCGAGGTGGGCTTCTACTTCGTCCGCAACCACGGCGTGCCCCAGCCATTGATCGACGCCGCCTTCGATGCCGCCGCGCGCTACCATGCGCAGCCGCTCGAGGCGAAGCTCGCCATGCCGTTCAACGAGCACAACCAGGGCTACCTGCCGATGCGCGGCAACACCACGCGCATGAATGCGGTGGACGGCATCAAGAAGCCCAACATGAACGAGGCGGTGTTCTTCAAGCGCGAGCTGCCGCTGGACCATCCGGACGTGCTGGCCGGCAAGCGCTTCCGCGCGGTGAACCAGTGGCCGGCGAACCTGCCCGGCTTCCGCGAGACGGCGCTGGAATACGCCGGGGCGATGGAGAAGCTCGGCAAGACGCTGGTGCCGATCTACGCCGCTGCGCTCGGCCTGCCGCATGACTGGTTCGACGACAAGTTCCGCGAGCCGATGTTCACCCTGCGCATGACCCACTACCCGCAGCAGGAGCCGACCTCGGCCGAGGATGAATGGGGCCTGGCGCCGCATGCCGATACCAGCTTCATGACCATCCTGGCGCAGAACAAGGTGCCGGGCCTGTCCATCCGCCTGCCGGACGGCACCTGGATCGACGCCCCGGCGCTGGAGGGCTGCTTCCTGGTGAATGGCGGCATGATGCTGCGGCGCTGGACCAACCAGCTCTTCCTCGCCACGCCGCATCGCGTGACCAACCGCAGCGGGCAGGAACGCTACGCCATCCCCTTCTTCATGGATTGCTCCTACGACGCGGTGATGGCGCCGATCCCGACCTGCGTCAGCAAGACGAACCCGGCGCGGTTCCAGCCCTTCACCTACCTGGATTTCATGAGCGAGTATTCCGGGGCGAATTACGGGGAACGGGGCCGCTCCGCCGCCGGGGTGGAATTGCAGGGGGCCTGAGCCCCCGCGTTTTCCCTCTTTTCATTCCGGCCGGCGCATTGCCTACTTCCCGAAAATCGGGAGGACTCACGTCATGCGCCGCCGTAGCCTGCTTTCCGGCCTTGCACTTGCGCCGTCGCTAGCCGCCCCTTGGATTGCCCCTGGGGCAGCGCGGGCGCAGAATTTCGCCGAGCGGCCGGTCACCCTGGTCACCGGCTATTCGCCGGGCGGTTCCACCGACATCGCCGCGCGCCTCCTGGCGGACCGGATGGCGGCGCATCTCGGCGCCGGCACCCGCATCGTCGTGGAGAACCGACCGGGCGCCTCCGGCGCGGTTTGCAGCGAATGGCTGAAACGCCAGCCGGCGGATGGCTTCACCTTCATGGTGGCGGAAACCGGCTCCCACGCCATTGCCCCCAACGCCATCACCAATTGGAACCGCTACGACCCGGTGAACGACTTCACCCATCTGGGCATCATCGGCGCGCCGCCCCTGGTGCTGGTGGTGAACAACCGCTTCGCCGCCAACAGCGCGGCGGAGGTGGTGGAAAGGCTGCGCAGCGCGCCACCGGAGAGCATCACCTACGCCACCTCCGGCGTCGGCGGCGTGCTGCACCTGGCCAGCGAGATGCTGGCGCAAAGCCTGAAGACCCGCTTCGTCCATGTGCCCTATCGCAGCGGAGCGCAGATGATGCAGTCCATCCATACGGGGGAGGCGCAATTCGGCATCGCCGCCCTGGCCTCCGCCAACCAGATGATCAGGGACGGCATGGTACGCGGCATCGCCGTCACCGGCCGGCAGCGCTTCCCCACCTATCCGGACATGCCGACGCTGGTGGAGGCGGGCGTGCCGGGCTTCGAATTCGACACCTGGTTCATCCTGGTGGGGCCGCCGAACATGCCCCTGCCGGCGGCCAGCGCCATCAACCGCGCGCTGGTGACCTCGCTGCACGAGGATGCGCTGCGGGACCGGCTGCTGGCAGCGGGGCACGACGCCTGGCGGGCGCCGAACGGGCTGGACGAGGCGCGGGGCTTCATGGTGCGGGAACAGGAGAAATACCGCGCGGTGGTGGCAAGGACGGGGGTTAGGCTGGAGGGGTGATCGGAGGGGTGCTGCCCCGCCCGGTTGGACACATTGGGTCCAGCCCCCGCCAGAGGCCGAAGGGCCTTTGAAAACTTGAGTCTGGGCCTCGCGGGTGGAAGCGGGCGCCTCCGCTATGGCCGGAAGGCGGCGATCAGCTCGGCGCAGCGCGGCAGGCCATCAACGCCGCGCGCCATCTCCCACATCGCCGTCCAGCGTGGGCCGAAGCCGGGCTCGACCATGCGGCGGAACTTCTCGCGCATCGCGGCTTCGGGCAGCGGGCGGTCGGGGTCGCCGGGGGTGCCGATGACGGTGCGCTCCCGCACCGTGCCATCCGCCAGGCGCAGCACCAGGGTGCAGACGCGCTCGGCCGGCTGGCGGGCGGTGTAGGCGGGCTCCTCGCGCACGCTCACCTTGGCCGCCAGGGCGCGGGTGGCGGGGTCGGCGATGGCCGCCTCGGCAAAGGCCTCCACCCAGGCATGGCCGTGCAGGATGCGCGTCGCCACGGTGAAGGGGATGCTGAAGCGGCCGGCGATGGGGGAGACCGGCGCGCGTTCCGCGAGCGTCGCGGCGGAGGCGAAGGTGGCGACCTCGATCGCCGTCACCTGCGCGGGGTCCAGCGGCGCCTCCGCCAACAGCAGCTCGATGGCTTCCAGCGCCCCCTGAGTCTCGCGGCAGCAGGCACTGGTCTTGAGGAAAGCTTCCAGGATGAAGGGCCGGGTGGCGGCTTCCTCGTAGGCGGCCGCGTCGAACCCCTCGCCGATCACCTGGCCAAAGACCACGGGGATGCCGCCGGGCTCGCCGGTGACGCCGGCCTCCAGGAGATCCACCGCCAGCAGCCCGTTCTGCGCCGCCGCGCCGGCATAGATGTTGCGCACGGAGCCGCCGCGGAGGGAGGCGGTGACGCTGGTGGCGAGGCCGAGGCTCGCGGCAAGTTCCAGCGCCGCCTGAAGCCGTGCCGGCGGGTAGCCCCGCAGCGTCGCCACCGCCGCCGCGGCACCCACCACGCCCCAGGTGCCATGCGGATGCGCGGCCGGGCGCAAGCGCATGGCATGGCCGATGCGGGAGCCTGCGTGATAGCCGGCGATGATGGCGGAGAGCAGCGCCTCGCCGCTCGGGTTGCTGGCGGCGGCCTCGGCCAGGGCCGGGGCGATGGCGTGGATGGCGGGGTGGCCGCCGGCGGCGTAGTTGCCCTCATCCAGCTCCACCGCCGTGCCGGCATGGCCGGTGAGGAAGGCGGCCATGGGCGGCGGCGCGGCGGCGGCGCAGCCCAGCAGCGGCACGCCGCCCGTCGCATGCCGCGCGGTGATGGCGGCCACGCTCCTCTCGCGGTGGCCGGCGAGGATGGCGCCGAGCGTATCGGCCAGGATCAGGGCGGCGTGGTTGCGGAGGGTGTCGGGCATGGCGGGAGTGTGCCGGGGCCGGCGCATTGATGCCAGATCAGTGCAGCGGTCCGACCGTCGGGTGCCAGACTCGTGGTTTCCAAAACCCCTCCGGCCTTTGGCGGGGAGAGGATGAGAGGGGCAGAGCCCCTCTCATCCTGCTACCCTGCCGCATGTCCCGCATCGCCTCCCTCGGCCTGTTGCTGCCTTACCTGCGTCCCTATCGTGGCCGGGTATGCCTTGCAGCCCTCGCCCTGCTGCTGTCCTCTGGCCTGGTCCTCTCGCTCGGCCAGGGCCTCCGCCACCTCATCGATGCCGGTTTCGCCAATCGCAGCACCTCCGGGCTGGACGTCGCGGCGCTGGGCATGTTCGGCCTGGTGGCGGCGCTCGGCATCGCCACGGCGGGCCGCTACTGGCTCGTCACCTGGCTCGGAGAGCGGGTCGCGGCCGATCTGCGCCGGCAGGTCTTCGACCATCTGCTTCGCCTCTCCCCCGCCTGGTTCGAGACGGCCCGGACCGGCGACATCCTCTCCCGCCTCTCCGCCGATGTGGCGCTGCTGCAGACGCTGATCGGCTCCGCCGTGTCCCAGGGGTTGCGCAATGCGCTGATGGCGGCCGGCGCCTTCGCCATGCTGCTGGTCACCAGCCTGAAGCTGGCCGGCCTCGTGGCCATCGTCGTGCCGCTGGTGGTGCTGCCGCTGGTGACCTTCGGGCGGCGGGAGAAGCGGCTGAGCCGCGTGGCGCAGGAGCGGGTGGCCGATCTCGGCGTGGCGGCGGAGGAGGCGATCTATGGCCTCCGCACGGTGCAGGCCTTCACGCGGGAAGCGGCGGAGAGCGCCCGCTACGCCGCCCAGGCGGAAGCCTCCGTGGCCGCGGCGCAGCGGCGGATCGCCACGCGGTCGATGCAGGTGCTCGCCGTCATCCTGCTCGGCTTCGGGGCCATCACCTTCGCCCTCTGGGTCGGCGGGCGGGATGTGCTGGCGGGGCGGATGACGGGCGGGGAGCTTTCGGCTTTCGTCCTCTACGCCGTGCTGATGGCCAGCGCCGGGGCGCAGATCAGCGAGGTCTGGGGCGAGGTGCAGCGCGCCGCCGGGGCGGCGGAGCGGCTGGTGGAACTGCTGGAGGTGCCGCCCGCCATCACCGCGCCCGCCCACCCTGCCCTGCTGCCGAGCCCGACGCGCGGCCGCATCGCCTTCGAGGACGTCTCCTTCCGCTACCCCTCTCGGCCGGAGCACTCGGCGCTGGATCGCATCTCCTTCACCATCGAACCGGGCGAGCATGTGGCGCTGGTCGGCCCCTCGGGCGCCGGCAAGACCACGGTGCTGCAATTGCTGCTGCGCTTCTACGACCCGCAGGCGGGGCGCATCATGCTGGATGGCGTGGACATCACCCGGGTCGATCCCGCCGCCCTGCGGTCCCGGCTCGGGCTGGTCTCGCAGGAGCCGGTGATCTTCTCCGCCAGCGCTGCGGACAATATCCGATTCGGCCGGCAGGAGGCGACGGAAGCCGAGGTCGTGGCAGCCGCGCAGGCGGCCGCGGCGGACGGCTTCCTGCGGGCCCTGCCGCAGGGCTATGCCAGCTTCCTCGGCACCAAGGGGGTGATGCTCTCCGGCGGGCAGCGGCAGCGCCTGGCCATCGCCCGCGCCATTTTGCGCGACCCGGCCGTGCTGCTGCTGGACGAGGCGACGAGCGCCCTGGATGCCGAGAGCGAGCAGGCGGTGCAGCAGGCGCTGGAAGGGCTGGCACGGGGCCGCACCACGCTGGTGGTGGCGCACCGCCTGGCAACGGTTCGCCGCGCTGACCGCATTCTGGTGCTGGAGGGCGGGCGCATCGCGGAGAGCGGCACGCATGGGGCGCTGGTGCGGCAGGGCGGGCTCTATGCGCGGCTGGCGGCGCTGCAATTCGGCATGGCGCCCGCCCCCGGCGCGTGAAACCATGCGAGCGGGGGAGTGATCCATGCCGACCGCCTATTTCCTCAACGGCCCGAATGCGAACATGTACGGGCTGGACGCCAGGGGCACCTACGGGACGGAAAGCTTCCCGGCGATCGAGGCCCGCTGCCTGGCGGCGGCCGAGCGCCATGGGCTGGAGCTGGAGTTTCGCCAGACCAATGACGAAGGCCAGCTCATCGACTGGATCCAGGAAGCCCGCGAGCGCGCCGATGGGCTGCTGATCAACGCCGCCGGCCTGTCCTACACCTCGATCGCCGTGCTGGATGCGCTGCTGATGATCGAGGGCCCCGTGATCGAGGTGCATATGAGCAACATCCACCGCCGCGAGGCCTTCCGGCACAAGACCTTCACCAGCAAGGCGGCGACCGCCTCCATCTGCGGGCTCGGCCCGCTGGGCTATGAGCTGGCGATCGGCGCCATGGCGGACCTCATCGCCGCCGGGGTGTCGCGCTGATGGTGGCCGTCGGCTTCTTCAGCGAGGTGGACGATCCGGAGGATTGGCACCGCGCTCTCCGCGCCGCCCTGCCGGAGGCGGAGTTCCGCGTGGCGCCGGAGCTCGGCGACCCAGCGGAGATCGAGGCGGCGCTGGTCTGGAAGCCGCCGGCCGACTTCTTCGCGCCGATGCGCAGGCTGAAGCTGGTGGTCAACCTGGGCGCCGGGGTGGATAGCCTGGTGGGGCGGGACGATCTGCCGCCCGTGCCCATCGCCCGGCTGAACGACCCCGGCATGGTGCAGCTGATGACCAGCTACGTGGTCTTCGCCGTCACCCGCTATGCCCGGGACATCCACCATTTCGAGCGGGCGCAGCGGCGCGGCGTGTGGGAGTACCGCCACCCGCGGGCGTTGGACCGGATCAAGGTGGGCGTGCTGGGGCTCGGGGAGTTGGGCGGGCCGGCGGCGGCGGCGCTGGCGGGCATGGGCTATAGCGTCACCGGCTGGTCCCGCAGCCCGAAGCATATCCCGGGCGTGCGCTGGGAGGGCTCGCTGGACGCGGTGCTGGCGGAGAGCGAGATCCTGGTGGCGCTGGTGCCGTTGACGCCGGAGACGCGCGGGCTGATCGGCGCGCGGGAACTTGGCCTGCTGCCGCGGGGCGCCAAGCTGGTGAATGCCTGCCGCGGGCCGGTGGTGGATGAGGCGGCGCTGCTGGTCGCGCTCAGCGACGGCACGCTGGAAGCGGCGACACTCGACGTCTTCAACCAGGAGCCACTGCCGGAGGGGCACCCGCTGTGGCGGATGGAGAATGTGCTCATCACCCCGCACCTCGCCAGCATCACCGTGCCGGAGAGCGCGGCGCGCGACGTGGCGGAGAGCATCCGCCGCGTCCTCCGCGGCGAGAAGCCGCTGCATCGGGTCGATCCGGGGCGCGGGTACTAACGATCCCCATGACACCGCTGGCGCGGCGTCATGGGGGGCCCCGAAGGCGCTCGGTGACCGAGCCTCGCACAGCCGCGGCAGGGCAACGGGTGGGGGCAGGTTCTGCCGGGACGCGGGAGTGACCAAGGCCTCGCGCGGCCTGCCGCCGCGGGGCTCCCCATCAAAGACGCGGGGCCGCCTTCCCGTGGGGCGCGGGCGACCCACATGCTAGCCTCCAACAGGAAGGAGAGCCGTCCATGTCCGACGCCAAGATCGCCCCGAACCTGCCGCAATGGATGCTGGATCATGTGCACCGCTACCTCTCCAGCGGCGGCACGGATGGCCACATGTACGATGCGAAGCTGCCGGACGGGCAGCCGATCACCGTTCCCGCCCTGCTGCTGATCACCACCGGGCGCAAATCCGGGGAGAAATACCTCTTCCCGCTCTATTACGGCACGGAAGGCAACAGCTTCATCATCGTCGCCTCCAAGGGCGGGGCGCCGGACCATCCCGGCTGGTACAAGAACCTGCTGGCGAACCCGCTGGCGGAGATCCAGGTCGGCACCCGCAGGATCCCCGTCCGCGCCCGCACCGTCACCGGGCCGGAGCGCGCCGGGCTGTGGGAGAAGGCGCTGAAATTCTGGCCGCCCTACGCGGACTACGCGAAGAAGACGGAGCGCGAGATCCCGGTGGTGCTGCTCGACCCGGTGAACTGAGGCCCTGGACGGGGGCTTCGGCTCTGCCTCCCGGGTCGGCAGGCTGCACCGTCAGGCCGTGAACTCGGACCGGGGTCCGGGGGGGAGTCCACCCCCCGGCAGGGGGTTGGCGGCACTGCCGCCAATAGGCAGCCGCCCCCAACCTTCCCCTTTGGCACACCGGTTGCGCTGCCCTCTCCGCCCCTGCCGCCGGCCGGGGAGGAGACCGCTGCCATGCCCGCCCTGCTCCTGCTGCTGCTCGCCCTGGCCCTGCCGCGGCAAGCTGCGGCGCAGGCCCTGGAACAGGGCCAACTCTGCCGCGCCGCCATCGCCACGGTGGAGCGCGAGGCGAGCCTGCCGCCGCGGCTGCTGGCGGCGATCGGGCGCGTCGAGAGCGGACGGCGGGACCCGGGGAGCGGCGCCTTCCACCCGTGGCCCTGGACCATCAATGCCGAGGGGCGCGGCAGTTTCTTCCCGGATAAGGCGGCAGCGATTGCCGCGGTGCGGCAGCTCCAGGCCCAGGGGGTGCGCTCCATCGATGTGGGCTGCCTGCAGATCAACCTGCGGCATCACCCCAACGCCTTCGCCAGCCTGGAGGAGGCCTTCGACCCGCTGGCCAATGCCCGCTACGCCGCCCGCTTCCTGAACGAGCTGCAGGCGACGCGGGGGGATTGGATGGTGACGGCCAGCCACTACCATTCCCAGACGCCGGAATTCGCCAGCGCCTACCGTACCAGGGTGACAGCGGCGCTGCTGGCGGAGCAGGGCACGCCGGAAGCCCCGACGGCGGCCATGGCGGCACTGCGCCCGCAGCCGCCGCAGGCTGCGCCACCGGTCTCGGGCGGGGGCGGCTTCATGCTCTCCAATGGCGCGGATCGGGCGGCGGTGATGCCGGCGGCGCCCGGCACGGTGGGGCGGGGGCTGGATGCCTATCGCGCCCTGCCCATTCCGCTGGCCGGCCGCACCCCGATCGCCGGCGCACGGAGGCTATGACATCCGACGCCAGAGGGTGCCTGCCGCAGCTTGGCTGCGGCAGGCTGGGCGAGGCCGAAGGCGCCCAGCGACTTCAGCCTCCAGGAAGCCGCGCAGCAGCGTCGCGGGGCGTTACCGCATGGGCCAGGAATACATCAGCCCGCCATCGGTCCAGAGCCGGTTGAGGCCGCGCTCCAGTCCGATCGGGGTCTTCGGGCCGATGGTGCGGTCGAACAGCTCCCCGTAATTGCCGATGGCGCGGATCAGGTTGTAGGCCCAGGCCGGGTCCAGCTTCAGCGCCTGGCCCAGCACCGGATCCGTCCCCAGCAGCCGGCGGATATCCGGGTTGGGGCTCTGCCGCAGCTGCTCGGCATTGGCGCTGGTCACGCCCAGCTCCTCCGCCTGGATCAGGGCGGAGACGGTCCAGCGGACCACGTCGAACCACTCCTGGTCGTCGCGCCGTACCACCGGGCCATAGGGCTCCTTGGAGAAGCGCTGCGGCAGGATGACGAAATCGCCCGGCCGGGTGAACTGGCTGCGGAGCGCGGCAAGCTGCGTCGCATCCGTGCCGATGGCGTCGCACCGCCCGGCCTGCAGCGCCGCGGCATTGTCCTGCATCCGCTCCTGCAGCAGCGGGGTGAAGCGCAGGTTGTTGGCGCGGAACCAGTCCGTCGTCACCAGCTCGTTCGTCGTGCCGGGGGAGAGGCAGATGGTCATCCCGTCCATCTCCTTCGGGTCGGAGATGTTGGCGTCCTTCCGCACCATGAAGCCATGGCCGTCATAGAGGTTCACCACGACCATGCGCAGGCCGAGGGTGGTGTCCCGCGTCATGGTGAGGGTGGTCTGGCGGATCAGCACGTCGATCTCGCCGGATTGCAGGGCGGTGAAGCGCTGCACCGCGGTCAGCGGCACGAAGCGCACCTTGGCAGGGTCGCCGAACATCACCGCGGCGAGGCCGCGGCAGAGATCCGCATCCATGCCGCGCCAGACGCCCTGGCTGTCCGGCAGGGAGAAGCCGGCGACGCCGACATTGACGCCGCAATTCAGCGTGCCGCGGGCCTTGACGTTGTCGAAGGTCTGTCCCGCCCGGGCGCCCCCGGCCGTAAGGCCGAGGGCAAGGAGGGCGGCGAGGAAAAACCGCATCATTCGAATCCTAGCGAATCGGCGACCAGGGCACCGGCTTCAGGATCAGGTTCGTCTGCTGCTTCAGCGCGCCGAGCGGGGCGGTGGCCTTCTGGAACTCCGCCCAGCCCGGATCGGCCGCCATCGCCGTGCGCCGGCGGTCACGGTCGCCCAGCGAGGAATAGGCCCAGGCGAAGACCACCTGGTTGATCGGCCCCACCTCGGTCACCGCGAACCAGAGAAGCTGGCCGAGCAGCCGCTGCTGCACCGGCAGGCCGAGATCGCGATAGGCGTCGATCCAGGCCTGCATCTTGCCTGGGTGGAAGTCGTAGGTGCGGTGATCGACGAACATGCCGGTGCCCTCGATCTTCCGCTCGAAGGGCTGGCCCACCTTCTGCAGCGGGGAGAAGGGCAGGGTCTTCAGCAGCTTGGCTTCCTGCGCGAAGAGCGCGCCGGTCTCCCGGGTCGTCGCCAGGAAGCGCTGCCAATCGGGGTCGGCATCCCGCTTCGGCATGTTCTCCTCGCGGGTGTCGATGTCGTCGAAGCCGCGGACGAAGAGCACGCGGTTGATCTGGCCGAATTCCACCGTGAACATGCCGATCAGCGGCGTCAGGGTGCGGCCGGAGGCGGCGCCGCCGATCTCGCCATAGGCCTTGAGCCACAGCGGCAGCTTGCCGGCATGGGCGGTGTAGATCCGTTGTTCGAGAAACATGGCGTTGCTCCTTCCTTGACCGGGCCCTCCCCGGTTGGTCGGAGTGCGGCACAGCGCCGCCGCGCGGTCAATCGGCACTGGCCGGCAGGGCGGCGAGGCGGCAGCCGGTTCGTCAACGCCGGGTAACTGCAGCGGGGGGCCGCCGCCTTAACGGCCTCTTCAGGAGCCGGGCCGTAAGTCCGTTCTCGCCCACCGCAACGGATCCTCCGCAATGCCGCAAAATGCGCGCCAAATCCGGGTTGCAGAAGCAGCCAGGTGCCCTCCCCCTGCCGGTGACGCCGGTCCCGGCCGAGCTGCCGGATCGGGAACCGTGTCCGGGCAGGGGGTGGCGCCATGAGCCTCACCCTGCTGCCGCCGAAGCCGGGTGGCGGCGCCCGGCCCCTCTCCGGGCGCGGGCTGCTGGAATATCTCGGCCGGCTGCTGCCCGCCCCGGCGGAGGCGGAGCCGGAAGCGCCGCCCACCGACCCGGTGGCGGTGGAAATCGCCCGCATCGCCGCCTCCGGCCTGTTCGACGCGCTCTGGTTCGTGGAGCAGCATCCGGAGGCCGCCAAGGCCCGCGATGCCATCGCCTGGCAGGTGCGGGAAGCGCCGCTGGCGGCGCCCCATCCGCTCTTCGACGTGGCGCATTACATAGTGACGCAGCCGGATTGGCGCCTTGCCGCCGTCACCCCGCTCGGCCACTACCTGCGCTGCGGCGCGGCCACGGGGGCCAGCCCGCACCCGCTCTTCGACCCTGCCTGGTACGCCGCCCAGGTGCCGGGCGTGCCGGCCGCGCAGCTCTTCCGCCATTACCTGACGGAAGGCTTCGCCGCCGGCCTCTCGCCTCACCCGGCCTTCGACCCGGCCTATTACGGCGCGCAGATCCCCGGGCTGCGGGCGGCAGGGGTGAACCCGCTGACCCATTTCGTCCAGCTCGGCGCGGCCGAGGGGATCTCGCCCAACCCGCTCTTCGACCCCGCCTGGTACGCCGAGTGCTACCAGCCGGCCGGCAACCCGCTGGTGCATTTCCTCACCGTCGGCGCGGCGGCGGGGGCGCAGCCGCATCCTCGCCTGCCGGCCGAGCCCCTGTCCCGCTGGCTCGCCCGGCTGGCAGCCGGGGAGGCGGTGCCCGGCGCCTGCGCCACGGCGGAGCCGGGCGAGGCCAACCCCACCCCCACGCCTGTCCCTGCGGAGCCAAGCCCCGCAGCCTCGGAACCTGCTGCCATCGAAGGTCCCGCCCCCGACGCGCGCCACCGCAAATCCCTGCTCACCCAGATACGGAAAACCGTCCAAATGACCGTCCTGAAGCCGCAGCAGGCGGCAGAGCCAGCGCTGGTCAGCAGCGCCGGCGGCATCGTCTTCACCGGCGACCTGCTGCGGGTGGACGACCATGAGCCAAAGCGCCTAGCGAATCCGCAGGCGACCAACATCGCCTGGATTCACGCGCTGTTCGGCCCGCTGCTACGGGAGATCACCGGGCGGGCCAGCCGGGCCTTCGTCGCGGAGGATTATCCGAACCCGCTCGCCCGGCTCTCCGTCTACCGGCGGCTGCAACGGGAGTTCAGCTCCGCCGGCTGGGCCTCGCTCTATGCCGAACTCGATGACGCGGCGCTGGAGGAGGAGATCGCCAGCCGCTTCGCCGGCAACCTCGTCATCACCTACGAGATGCCGCCCTATCTGCGGCAGATCTTCGACCGGCACGGGATCGGCTTCATCGACCTGACCATCCATCCCATCCGCTACCTGCCGGACTACGTGTTCGGCATCCGCAGCAACGTCCCGGCCGTCAGCCGGCGCCTGCACGCGCTGCAGGTGCCGCCCAGGGTCTTCGCCGATTTCGCCCGCCTCTCCGCCGCCCGCACCGTCCGCGTCTTCCGCAGGACGGATCTGGAACCGGGCGCCGCCCTCTTCATCGGCCAGATGAACCACGATTCCTCACTGATCCATCGCGGCCGGATGTATGAGACCGAGGATGTCGAGGCCGCGCTGTTCGAGCTCTCCTCGCGCTATCCGAAGGTGTACTACAAGGTGCACCCCCACCGGCGGGACGCCGCCGAGCTGAAGGGGTTCGTCGCCTCACTGCCGCGCTGCGAGTGGATCGACGCGAATATCTACGATCTGCTGGCGCGGCCGGAGATCGAGGTGGTGGCCAGCCTGTCCTCCGGCACGCTGATGGAAGCGCCGTTCTTCCAGCGGCCGATCCAGCGCTACATCGACCGACCCCTGGCCGTGGACGTCACCGGCGCGACGCACGAAGAGGTGTTCGAGAAGGGGCAGTACGTCGCCGCGCCGCCGGCGATCTTCGAGGCGCCCTACTGGGCCTACATCCTCGGCCATAGCGAGGCCCCGCCGCCGCTGCAGCATTTCGACGTCACCCGCGACGCCCTCAGGACGACGCTCAACATGAAGTGGGGCCGATGAGCGCCCCGGCCCTGCCGCCGGGGGGCGGCATCCTCTACGACATCAGCCGGCTGATCGCCCGGCACGCCAACCGCACCCCCACCGGGATCGACCGGGTGGATCTGCGCTACGCCCTCTGCGCCGCGGGCGGGGAGTGGGGGCCGGCGATGCCGGTCGCCCAGCGCGGCGGCGCCATCGTGGAGGTGCCACGCTCGGTCGCCCGGCGGCTGCTCGCGCATCTCGCGGAACGCTGGATCGAGGGCGGGCCCGGCACGGAGATCGAGCCGGTGCTGCAGCAGGCAGGGCTGCTCGGCCCGGCGTCCGAGGGCGCGGCGCTGGCCGCCGCAGCCGCCGGGCCGCGGCAATTCGCCATGCGCTACCCGCGCTGCATCTATCTGAACGCCTCGCATCACGGCCTCTCAGAGCAGGAGGCGCTCGGCCGGCTGCTGCACCATGTCGGCGGCGGCGGCGTGTTCTTCATCCACGACCTCATCCCGATCGAGTTCCCGGAATACGTCGCCCCTGGGGACAAGGCGGTGCATGAGGAGAGGATGCGTACCGCCCTTTCCCTCGGCAGCGCCCTCATCGTGAATTCGGCCGCGACGCAGCGGAGCGTCGAGGCCTGGGCGGCGGCGAATGGCTTCCGCTGCCCGCCCATCCATGTGGCGAGGATCGGCATCGAGAAGGGCTTCGAGGCAGAGGCGCCGGCGGCGCCACCGCCGATCGACCGGCCCTATTTCGTCTGCGTCGGCACCATCGAGCCACGCAAGAACCACATCACCCTGCTGCATCTCTGGCGCGCCATGGCACAGGAGCTGCCGGCGGAGCAGGTGCCGAAGCTGGTGCTCATCGGCCGTCGCGGCTGGGAGTGCCAGCATGTCCTCGCCATGCTCGACCGCTGCGAGGCGCTGCGGCCGCATGTCATCGAGCTGAGCGGGCTGAGCGACGCGCAGATGCGGGCCTGGCTGCAGAACGCCCGCGCCGTGCTGTTCCCCACCTTCACGGAGGGCTGGGGCATTCCGGTGGTCGAGGCGCTGGCCCTCCGGGTGCCGGTCATCTGCTCCGACATCCCGGTGCTGCGGGAGGCGAGCCAGGGCCTGGCCGACCCGGTCGACCCGCTTGATGCGCGGAGCTGGCGCGAGCGGATCCTGACCTATGCGGCCGAATCGGCTGAGGCCCGGGCGGCGCGCCGCGCCGCGCTGGCCCGCTTCACCCCGCCGGCCTGGGACACCCACCTGACCGGGGTGCGCGACGCGCTGCACGACGCCATGCGCGGCGCCGGCACCGTGCCGCCCTTGGCCGGGCGGAAGCTGGCGGAGCTGCCGGCCGGCAGCGTGGCGATCGCGGAAGACCCGGACCCGGAGCTGGACGACTTCTCCCAGGCCGTCGCGGCCGGGGACGCGGCCCGCGGCCGGAAGGACTGGATCGCGGCCGCGCGGGCCTATCGCCAGGCGCTCCATCAGCAGCCGGGCGAGGCCGGGATCTGGGTGCAGTACGGCCACATGCTGAAGGAGGCAGGCAACCTCAAGGCCGCCCATGAGGCCTATAACCAGGCGCTGAGCCTGATGCCGCGGGATGCGGACCTGCATCTCCAGCTTGGCCACCTGTTCAAGCTGGCGAACCAGGCGGCACAGGCCCTGGCCCATTACGAGATGGCCTTGGCGCTGGACCACACCAATGCCGAAGCGCGACGGCATGTGGAATGGGGGCAGCGGCAGCTCGCCTCGGCCTGAGCCAGGTGGTCCTGCCGCCGGGGGCGTCGTCGGCGCCCCTCCCCCAACCGCCGCCCCGCGGGGGCTTCCGCCGCGGGGCGGCTGCCACGCCGCCGACGGGCCGCGGCACGGCCTCCACCGCACCGCTTGCGCAACGGCCCCGCCTGCCGCATCACGCCGCCATGGCAACATACCGGCCCGCGGCCACCCGCCGCACCGATCTCGACCTGCTGCGCATCATCGTCTGCGGCGGCGTCATCCTGGCGCATGCGCTGCTGATCTTCGCGGCGGAGCCGCGCTACCATGTGAAGAGCGCCGCCCCCTGGCTGCCGGCCACGATCTTCTACGAGGCCTTCCGCATCTCCACCCTGGCGATCTTCTTCGTCCTGGCGGGCTGGTCCGCCGTCGCCTCCCTGCGCCGGCGCCCCTGGCAGCGCTACCTGCGGGACCGGGCGGAGCGGGTGCTGCTGCCGCTTGTCGCCGGGGTGGTGCTGCTCGGCCCCGTCATCAAATGGATCGAGCTGGGCCAGGGGCGGGATCTGCGCATCAACGGCTTCCGCCTGGTGACGCCGCCGGATTACGGCTTCGTGGAGTTCCTCTCGCGCTATTTCGGCCGGGTGCAGTTGCTCACCTGGTCGCATCTCTGGTTCCTGGCCTATCTCTTCGTCATCTCCCTGGCCCTGCTGCCGGTGCTGCTGCGCCTCGCCCGGGTGCCGCGGAGGGAATGGATGCCGGGGCGGGTGCTGGCCTTCCTGCCGGCCGCGGGCTTTGCCTTGCTGATCCTGACGACGGGCGCCTACTGGCCCTTTCTGCCCAACCTGACCCAGGATTGGGGCAACCTGCTCTACTTCACCGCCTGCTTCCTGGCGGGCGGGGTCTTTGCCGCCTGGCCGGGCTGGGAGGCGCGGCTGCGCGCCGAGGCACCCTGGCTGCTGGCCATGGCGCTGGCGGGGCTCGCCATCGTGCTGCTGGCCGGCGAAGGCGTGGTGGGGCGGATCGGGGTCGGGCTCTGCGCCTGGGGCTCCATCGGCGCGGCGCTGGGCTATGCCGGGCGGCACCCCCCTTCCCCCTCCCCCCTGCTGGCCTGGCTGGGGGAGGCGACCATGCCGGTCTATGTGCTGCACCATGTGCCGGTGCTGGCGCTCGGCGTGCTGGCCCTGGGCTGGGGCTGGGGGCCGATGGCGACCGTGCTCTTCGCCTGGCCGCTGGCCACGCTGCTCTCCCTGGCCGCCTACCGGCTGCTGGTGCAGCCCTTCGCCTGGCCGCGGCGGCTGGTGGGGATGGGCCCGGCGCCGCAGCCCCCGAAGACCGCCCCCGGCCTGGGCGGAGGCATTTTCAGGCCGGACGGAGTCGCCTGACGAGCCTGATGGCAGCGGCATTGATCCTTGACCAATGCCGAGGCCGCGCATGCGGCCCGTGCCCCGTGGCCATGGGCCGCGGAGGCGGCCCGCCCGGCGATGGAGGGGCGGTCGATCGGCTAGAGCAGATCGCGTTCAGCTGGAATCATCTGAACGCGTGAAGCTGCTCGCGAAACAACGGCCTAGAGCATGCTGCGTGAGCGCAAGCGAACGCAGCATGCTCCAGGATCAACGGCCGCCGGCATGACACCTGCCGAACCATCGGGATGGCGCGGGTCTGCCCGCCTGGAACCGCGCCAGCCGCGAGTGGCCTGTCCGTGAAGTTCGTGGGAGTTCCCACGAACGCAGCGGATCGGCAGGCCACGGAAAACAATGGCTGGCGGCCCGAGAACGAAGTCCGCAGGACTTCGAAAGAAAGACACTAGAGCATTTCCGGAGCACATGCGTTCACCAAAAACGCTCCACGCCCTTGTTTGCAGAGCAGATTCATGCCTTCAGGCGACGCCGCCCTACGGCGATCTGCTCCAGCCGCGGCGGCCAGCGCCTGCGGGAAGGCCGTGGGCGCCATGGAAGGGCGGGCGCGACCTGGCCTGCGACAGGACAGCGAGCGGTCGCGGCCAAGGCAGGCGCCCGGGGATGCAAGGCGGTGCGGCGCTCAGGCGCCCATCCCCTCCACCAGCGCCACGTCCAGCAGGCGCTCCAGCACCTCCGGCTCCTGCGCGCCGGCGATGGCGTGGCGGCCGGCGATGACGAAGCAGGGCACGCCGTTGATGCCCAGGCGATGCGCGCGGAGATTGTCCGCATGCACCGCTTCCACCTCCGCCACCGTGCCGAGGAAGCGGCGCGCCGCCTGGCCGTCCAGCCCCTGGCGCTGGGCGATGCCGGCCAGCACGCTGGTCTCGCCGATATCCAGCCCGTGCAGGAAATAGGCCTCGAAGATCGCCTCCACGATCGGGTCCGCCGCGCCGTAGCGGGCGGCCCAGCGGACCAGGCGGTGGGCGTCCAGGGAATGCGGCACGCGGCGGATGCGCTCGAAATGGAAATCCACCCCCTCCGCCCGGCCCAGCTCCGCGATGGTGCCGTGCAGGCGGCGGGCGCGTTCCTCGCCGCCGAATTTCCGCACCAGATATTCCTGCCGCGGCACGCCCTGGGGGGAGAGGTCCGGGTTCAGCAGGAAGGGCCGCCAGACCAGCTCCGCCGCGATGTCCGGCCGCGCCCGCAGGGTACGCCGCAGCCGCCTGATGCCGAGGAAACACCAGGGGCAGACGAGGTCGAAGACGACCTCGATCGGCAGACGCGCGCGTGGCGGGGCGAGCAGGTTCACGGCACAACCGTAGCAGGGCTGGCGGAAACTGCATCAACTCGCATGACGGGCCCGCGAGCCGAAACGTTCCACCGCGAAGGGCGCGAAGTCCAGGTTGGGCGCGGGGCCCAGCATGGCCCGGGCCAGCGCCGCCCCGGTGGGGGCGGAGCCGGTCAGCCCCAAATGACCGTGACCGAAGGCGCACCAGAGGCCCGGCCAGGCCTGGACCGGGCCCAGCACCGGCAGGCTGTCCGGCAGGCAGGGGCGGTGGCCCATCCAGAAGCCCTCCGCCCCCTCGGTGCGGGCCTGGGGGAAGGCGTTGCGCAGATCCTCCAGCAGCAGCGCCGCCCGGCGCGGCGTCGGCGGGTGCTCCAGCCCGCCGAACTCCACCGTGCCGGCGATGCGCAAGCCATGCTCCATGGGGGAGATGAAGGCCTTGCGATCGGCCGGCACCACCGGGCGCCGCAGCGCGATACCGGCCTCCGGCAGCATCACGTGGTAGCCGCGCTGGGTCTCGAGCGGCACCTTGATCCCGAGCGGCGCCAGCAGCCTTGCGGACCAGGCACCGGCGGCCAGCACCACCTGATCGGCCCGTTCCAGCCCCGCCTCGGTCATGGCGCCAATCACCCGGCCGCCCTCCGTGGCGATGGCGGTGACACGGGCGCGCCGGATCTCGCCCCCCAGCCGCTCCACCCCCCGCGCCACCACCTGGGCCTGGCGCAGCGGGTTCACGCTGCTGCCCTGGTCCGGGATGAAGAGGCCGAGCTGGTAATCGCCCTGCATGTCGGGCTCCAGCGCCTGGATCGCGGCTTTGCCCTCGAGGAATTCCACCCGCATGCCGTGCTGCTGCCTGAGCGCCCAGCCACCGGCATCCTTCTGGAAATGCGCCCGGTCGCGGTAGAGGTAGAGCTGGCCGGTCTCGCTGATCAGATCCAGCGCGCCTTCCTCGGCAAGGATCAGACGGTGCTGCTCCATGGCGCCGTAGAGGAGGGCGGCCAGCGCCTCGGCAATGCTGGCAACGCGGGCCGGGCGGGCGCTGGCGACGAAGCGCCACAGCCAGGGCGCGGCGCGCGGCCAGTAGCGCGGCGGGATGTGCAGCGCCCCGGCGGGGTCCAGCAGCATCTGCGGCACCTGCTTCAGCACGCCGGGCATGGCCAGCGGCGCGACGGAGCCGGCGCTGATCGCCCCGGCATTGCCGGAGGAGGCGCCGCTGCCCGGCGCCTCGCCGTCCAGCACCAGCACCCGGGCGCCGCCATGCGCCAGGTGCCAGGCGGTGCAGAGGCCGACGATGCCGGCGCCGATGACGATGACGCGGGGGCCGGCGGGAGAAACGGGCGAGTCCATGCCCTATTCTATGCGCACCTCCGCCCGGGCGGCGATGGCCGCCCATTTCTCCCGCTCGGTGGCAAGGAAGGCGGCGGTTTCCTCCCGCGTTGCACCCATCGGCTCCAGCCCCCGCTCCTGCAGCAGGGCGCCCAGCCCTTCCGCCATCACCGCCCTTGCATCGGCCGAGAGCTTCGCCTGGATCGGCTCCGGCAGACGCGCCGGGCCGGCCAGCACCGCCCAGGTGGCGCCGGTGAGGTAGGGGAAGCCCGCCTCCGCCACCGTCGGCACCGCCGCCACGCTGGGCAGACGCTGGTCATGGCACAGCGCCAGCGCCTTCAGCCGCTTCTCCCGCAGATGCGGCAGGGCGGAGGGGATGGTGTCGAAGGAGAGCTGCACCTGGCCGGCGATGAGATCGACCATCAGCGGCCCGCTGCCGCGATAGGGCACATGCGTCAGGTCGATGCCGGCGCCGAGGCGCAGCATCTCCCCCACCAGATGGGTGGAGGTGCCGTTGCCGAAGCTGCCGTAATTCAGCGCGCCGGGCCGGGTGCGGGCATAGGCGGCGACATCCGCCAGGCTGTCCACCGGCAGCCCGGCATGTGCCAGCACCAGGAAGGGCTGCAGGGTCAGCCAAGTGATGCCGGCGAGGTCCTTCGCCACATCCACCGGCATGTTGCGCATGGTGGCCTGGAGGATGGCCATCTCGGCCGAGGCGCCGAGCAGCAGGGTGTGGCCGTCCGGCGGCGCCTTCGCCACCTGGTCGGCGCCGAGGGCGCCGCTGGCGCCCGCGCGGTTCTCCACCACCACCGGCTGGCCCCAGCGCTTCGCCAGGCGTTCCGCCAGCAGCCTTGCCACCAGATCCGTGCTGCCACCGGGCGGATAGCCGACGACGAGGCGGACGCTGCGGTTGGGATATTCGCCCTGGGCCCAAGCCGGGAGGACGCCAGGGGTGGCGAGCGCCAGGGCGGCCAGCGCCCGGCGGGTGATTCGCATGGGGGTTCCTCCCGTTCCGGGCGGGCCTTGGAGTCCGGCCGCCATCCGGTGCCATGCTCGGTCGCCCCAACGTTGGGCGCAAGCTTGACCTCATCGGTCGCCCGACCGATTTTGCCGCCGGAGGTTCGCCGATGCGTATCATACCGAACAATGCCGGGCTCGGGGCCCGGGTCGAGGATATCGACCTCGCCCGCCCGCTCTCGCCCGCCGATCACCGCACCGTGCTGCGGGCGCTCGGCCAGTACGGCGTGCTGTGCTTTCCGGGACAGGATCTGGAAGCGCCGCACCTCTCTGATTTCGGCAGCCGCTTCGGCGAGCTGGAAGTGAATGTGGCGAACATGTTCCACGCCCCGGGGCATCCCGAGGTGATGATCCTGTCCAACATGCGGGACGCGGCGGGGAAGCCGCTGGGGCTGAACGATGCCGGCCAGGGCTGGCACACCGACATGTCCTATTCGAAGGACATCGCCCTGGCCAATGCGCTGCACGCCAAGCTGGTGCCGCTGCGCGACGGCCGTCCGCTGGGCGCCACGCAGTTCCGCAACATGCACGCCGCCTATGACGACCTGCCGGCGGAGCTGGTGGCGCGGCTGGAAGGCCGCGTGGCGGTGCACGATTTCGAGAAATTCTGGGACGTGATGCGCCAGCGCCCCGGCAGCATCCGCAAGGCGTTGACGCCGGAGCAGCGGGCGAAGAAGCCGCCGGTGGAGCAGCCGATCTTTCGCGTCCACCCGATCACCGGCCGCCGCGTGCTCTACTGCAACCCCGGCTATGCCATGTACATCCCCGGCATGGACCGCACGGAAAGCGACGCGGTGCTGGAATTCCTGTTCCGCCACCAAGCGCAGGAGAAATACCTCTACAGCCATGACTGGGCGCCGGGCGACCTGCTGATGTGGGACAATATCGGCACGGTGCACAACGCCGTCGCGGATTACGGGCCGACGGAGCACCGCTACATCCTGCGGGTGCAGGTCATGGCGACGCTCGACTACGCAGCCATGGCGGCCTGAACGATGAAGCTGATCACGTTCGAGGCCGATGGCACGACGCGCATCGGCGCCGTGCTGGGCGAGGCGGTGGTGGCGCTGCAGCCGGCGCTGGAGGCGGCCTGCGCCGCCGCAGGCGAAGCGCCGCAGCGCCTGCCGGATGACATGCGCGGGCTGCTGGAAGCGGGCGAAGCCGGGCTGGTGGCGGCCGCCCGGGCGCTGGCCTTCGCGGCGCGACCGGAAAGCGTGACGCTGCGGCGGCCGCTGAGCGCCGTGACGCTACTGGCGCCGCTGCAACCCGGAAAAATCCTCGGCGTGGGACGCAACTATGCCGACCATGCGAAGGAGGTGGGCGGGCCGAAGCTGGAGGCGCCGCGCATCTTCCTGAAGCCCACCTCCTCCGTCTGCGGGCCGGGCAGCATCGTCACCATCCCGAAGGCGGCGCTGAAGCCGGATTGGGAGGTGGAGCTCGGCGTCGTCATCGGCCGCCCGGCGCGCCACGTGCCGGAGGGGACGGCGCTCGACTACGTCGCCGGCTACACCGTGCTGAACGACCTGACCGACCGCGCCCTGCAATTCGACCATCCGATCGGCATGACCAGCTTCGGCAAGGGGCTGGACGGGTTCTGCCCGATGGGGCCCTACCTGACGACCGCCGACGAGGTGGGCGAGCCCTGGCAGCTCGGCCTGCGCTGCTTCCTGAACGGGGAGAAGGTGCAGGAGGGGAACACCCACGACCTGATCTTCAGCGTGGCCGCGCTGGTCGCCTGGCTCAGCCGCTTCGTCACCCTGCAGCCGGGCGACGTGATCGCCACCGGCACGCCGGCCGGGGTCGGGCATTTCCGCAGCCCGCCGCGCTACCTGAAGCCGGGCGACAAGCTGCGGCTGGAAGTGGATCGCGTCGGCGTGCTGGAGCACGGGATCGGGGGAGAAGCATGAAGGCCATTCTTGCCGCGGCGCTGGCGCTGCTGGCCGGCACCGCGGCGGCGCAGCCGCGGGCGCCGGGGACGGATTATCCGAACAGGCCGGTGCGCATCGTCGTGGCGCTCGCCCCCGGCGGCAATGCGGACCTCAACGCCCGGCTGGTGGCGCAGCAGCTCTCGCAGCAGACCGGCCAGCAATTCCTGGTGGAGAACCGCCCCTCCGGCGGCGGAACCGTGGCCTTTGAGACGGTGGCGGCGACGCCGCCCGATGGCTACACCCTGCTGGTCGGCGCGCTCGGCTCCCACACCCTGAATGTCGGGCTATACGGGGACCGGCTGAAGGTCCATCCGCTGACTGGCGTGGATCACATCACCATCAGCAGCCATTCCGCCATCGCGGTGGCGGTGCGCCCCTCGCTCGGCGTGCAGACGCTGACGGAGTTCCGGGACCTGCTGCGGGCCAATCCCGGCAAGTACACCTACGGCTCCTCCGGCAACGGCACCACCGGGCATATCGCCGGCGCCATGCTGGTGCAGATGCTGGGGGTGGAGGCGCAGCACATTCCCTATCGCGGCTCGGCTGCGGCCTTCACCGATCTCGCCGCGGGGCGGACGGATTTCCAGGCCGACACCATCTCCTTCCTCTCGGAGCATTTCCGCAGCGGCGCGGTCCGCGGCATCGTCATCGCGACGCCGGAGCGCTCGCCCATGGCCCCCGATGTCCCGACCAGCGCGGAGGCCGGGCTGCCGCAATACCAGGCGACCACCTGGACGCCCTGGAGCGCGACGCTGGGGACGCCGATGGTGATCCGGCAGTTCCTCTATGAGCAGATCAGCGAGGCGCTGCGCGTGCCTTCGGTGCGGGACCGGCTGGTGCAGCTCGGCAACACCATCCCGGAGGGAATGACGCCGGAGCGCACCCGCGCCTTCATCGCCAGCGAGATCGAACGCTGGGTGCCGATCGTCCGCGCCTCCGGCGCGAGCGTGGACTGAGTCCTCCACGACGTCGCTTCGTGCCTTCGCGTGGGGCCCCGTCCGACGGCCCAGGCGGGGCGCTGCGCGCCGCCTGGGGTCCATTCGGCCCGAGTGAAACATTCCTCGCATACCCCGTCGCGGCCAAGCCGTGCCGGGGCAACGGTGGGGGGCAGGTTGCAGCCATGCGCCCGGGGCGCATGCAGGAAGGGAAGTCCAGACCCATGGCAAAGAACGTCACCACCGGGCGCCGCGTGCCGGCGGAGGCCATCCGTGCCCAGATCCATGCCATCCTGACGCGCTGGGGCATGCCGGAGGAGCAGGCCCGGACCACCGCGCAGATCATGGTGGAAACCGACCTGCTCGGCGTGGACAGCCATGGCCTGTCGATGCTGATGACCTATGAGGAAGGCGTGCAGCAGGGCCGCATCAAGGTGGGCGCCCTGCCCCGCGTCGTGCGGGACACCGGCCCCACCGCCCTGCTCGATGCCGGGGACGGGCTCGGCCACCCGGTCGCCGCCATGGCGATGAACATGGCGGTGGACAAGGCGCTGGCGCAAGGTATCGGCGTGGTCGGGGTGGTGAACAGCCATCATTTCGGCGCCGCCGGCGCCTATGCCCGCATCGCCGCCGCGCGCGGCGTCATCGGCCTGGTCACCTCCTCGACCCGCGGCGTCACCATGGTGCCGACCCGCGGCGCCATGCCGGTGCTGGGCACCAACCCGCTGGCCTTCGCCGCGCCGGCCAAGCGCAACAAGCCCTTCGTGCTGGACATGGCCACCACCACCGTCGCCGCCGGTAAGGTGAAGGTGCACCACCTGAACGACGCCCCACTGCCGGAAGGCTGGGTGCTGGACGGCAAGGGCAAGAGCGTGACCGACCCGCATGAGGGCAATGCCTTCGTCTTCCAGCGCAAGGAAGGCGGCATCACGCCCCTTGGCGGGGTGGAGGAGCGCGGCAGCGCCAAGGGCTACGGGTTGGCGATGATGGTGCACATCCTGGGCGGCGCGCTGGTCGGCGCCAGCTTCTCGCCCATCCGCAACCGCAACCCGGACCCCAGCCTGCCGCACAATATCGGGCATTTCTGCCTGGCGCTGGACCCGCGCGCCTTCCGTGCCGAGGGCGAGTTCGAGAACGACCTGGACGACGTCATCGACATCCTGCACGCCACCCCGCCCGCCGACCCGGCGGAGCCGGTGCTGGTGGCGGGGGAGCCGGAGGACCGGATGCGGGAGGAACGGCTCCGCCTCGGCGTGCCGGTGCCGGACAGCCTGGATACGCTGATCCGCGGCATCTGCGAGCGGAGCGGGGCGCCTTACCTGCTGCGGCCCAATACCTGACATTCGAGGGGGACGCTGTCCCCCTCGACCACCCCCTGCCAAAGGCCGAAAGGCCTCTGGAAACCATGAGTCTCGGACCCATCGGTCGAAGCGCGAGAGTCAAGGGCTCCAAGGGCCTTCGGCCCTTGGCGGGATGGGGTTTGAGGAGTTGCGGCACTGCCGCAACCAGAGCCCTTCCTCAATCCCGCGTCTCGAAGCGATAGACCTTGCTGACGATCTTCCACCCCGCCTCGGTGCGGTTCAGCACCAGATAGTCGGTGAAGTAGCGGGGCGGCAGCTGGCAGGCGACCTTCACGAAGGCGGTCTCCGGCCCGCTGATATCCATCAGCAGGATCCGGTCGTCCCGCGCCAACCCCTTGGATTTGGCGGAGGGGCGGCTGCGGACGGCGGCCAGCCATTCCTCCCGCGGCAGGTCGCCGACGCCGCCATCCTTGGCCCAGTAGAGGTGGCTGCAGGGGTGGAAGGCAGCGGCCAGCTTCTCCGCATCGCCCTCGTACAGCCCGTCGAAATAGGTCTGGATCACCTGCTCGATCTCGGCGACGGTGCTCGCCGCCATCGGCTTGCCGCTGGCATCGGGCATTGGACCTCTCCTCTCCTTGCCTCCCGCCATCCTGGCACGGAAACCGCGCCCCTTGCATCCCCGGCGAGGCGCCGGATACTCGGGCGCGAAGGGGGAGAACGAGCATGAATTTCGGCCGCCGTGCCCTGCTGGCCCTGACCTTGCCCGCCCTGGCGCATCCCGCTTTCGCCCAGGGCTGGCCTACCCGGCCCATCCGCCTGCTGGTGCCCTATGCCACGGGCGGCGGCACGGATCTGCTGGCCCGCGCCCTGGCCGAGGCGCTCCGCCCCGCCCTGCCCCAGCCGGTGGTGGTGGAGAACCGCGCCGGCGGCGCCGGCGTGATCGGGACCGAGCTGGTGGCACGGGCGGAGCCGGATGGCCATACGCTGATGGCGGTGGTCTCGACGCATGTGGCCAACCGCTACTTCCTGCCTGCCCTGCCCTATGACCCGCTCCGCGACTTCACCCCGGTCGCGCTGCTGACGCGGAACACCATGGTGCTCGCCGCCGGTACCGGCCAGCCTTTCGCCGACCTGCCCGCGCTGCTGGAGCGCGCCAAGGCGCAGCCGGGGCGCATCGGCACCGGCAGCACGGAGAGCCTGTCGTCCTTCATCGGGCAGGAGCTGGCGCGGCGCGCCAAGGTGGAGATGCCGGATGTGCAATACCGCTCCGGCGGGCAGTTGATGAACGACATCGTCGCCGGCCATCTGCCGGTGGGCTGGACCAGCACGGCCAGCGCCATGCCGCATATGCAGACCGGCCGGGTCCACCTGCTGGCCGTCTCCACCGCGACGCGCACCCCCTTCTTCCCGGAGACGCCAACGGTGCAGGAGCAGGGCATTCCGGATTTCGACCTCCCCGGCTGGGTCGGGCTCTACGGCCCCTCAGGCCTGGCGGCGCCGGTGGTGGAGCGGCTGTACCAGGCCCTTACCCGCGCCTTCGAGGATGCGACGCTGCGGCAGCGCTTCGCTACCATGGGCATCGAGCCCGCCCTCGGCCCCGGCACTGCGCTCGCCGCGGCGGCGGAGCGGGAGGACAAGCTCTGGGCCGCGGCCGCCGCCGCCGGCCATATCCAGAAGCAGCAATAACTAGGAGAGACCCATGGCCAACCCCGCGCTGAAGGCCGCCTTCGCCGCGAAGCAATTCGTCGTGGCACCCGGCATCTTCGACATGATCAGCGCCAAGGTGGCGGACGGCCTCGGATTCGAATGCCTCTACGTCACCGGCTTCGGCACCGTGGCCTCCCATCTGGGGGTCGCCGATGCCGGCATCGCCACCTATTCGGACATGGTCTCCCGGGTCGGCCAGATGGCGCGGGGGGTGGCGACGCCGGTGATCGCAGATGCGGATACCGGCTATGGCGGGCTGCTGAATGTCCGCCACACCGTCATGGGCTATGAGGCGGCCGGCGTCTCGGGCATCCAGCTCGAGGACCAGGAGATGCCGAAGAAATGCGGCCATACGCCCGGCCGCCGCGTCATCCCGGCCGAGGAGATGGCGCTGAAGATCCAGGTGGCGGTGGAGGCGCGGCAGGATCCGAACTTCCTGATCGTCGCGCGGACCGATGCGCGGACCACGCTGGGGCTGGAGGAGGCGATCCGCCGCGGGAAGCTCTATGCCGAGGCGGGCGCCGACATCATCTTCATCGAAAGCCCGGAGAGCGAGGCGGAGATGCGGGCGATCGGCCAGGCCATCGACAAGCCGCTGCTGGCGAACATGGTGGAAGGCGGGCGCACCCCCATCCTGCCGGCGGCGAAGCTGGCGGAGCTCGGCTATGCCATGGCGATCTATCCGGCGATCGGCTTCCTTGCCGCGGCGGCGGCGCTGGAAAAGGCCTATGCCCATCTGAAGGCGGCGGGCGACAGCAACGCGATCGGCGAGAGCTACGGCTTCAAGCGCATGACGGAGCTGATGGGCTTTCCGGAGGTGTGGGAATTCGAGAAGCGCTGGGCGCGGGAGTAGCGGAGCACAGGCGCCGCCGCGTCCGGGCGCGCTCATGCGCGCTCGACGGCGTCGGGCGCACCTCAAGCCCCTGCCATGGGGCGGCTTCCAAGGCATGGATGCCGCGTAGCGGCACCGCGCGCCGCGCGAATAGCGCGCCTCCGGTGTGGCACGGCTACGGCCTTGACCTGGAAACCGGCCCATGGCGCTCGTGAGTGGCCGCCTTCGACGGTGTCGAAGGCGCACAGAGGCGCCTTCGGCCGAGGACATGCCGCGGGCCGACACAGGAGGAAGAGAGCCATGGCATCGCGGTTCGACAGTGTGAAGGCGCTGGTCTTCGACGTCTTCGGCACGGTGGTGGACTGGCGCGAGGGCATCGCGCGGGACGCCGCGGTGTTCCTCGCCCGGCACGGCCGCGGCGATATCGACCCGCGCGGCTTCGCCGATGCCTGGCGCCGCCGCTACCAGCCGGCGATGGAGCAGGTCCGCAGCGGCCGCCGCCCCTTCACCCGGCTGGACGTGCTGCACCGGGAGAACCTGGAAGCCGTGCTGATGGATTACGGCCTGAGCCCCGGCAGCATGAGCGGGGAGGAGCTGGACGAGTTCAACCGCGCCTGGCACCGCCTCGACCCCTGGCCGGAAGCCGTCGCCGGCCTCACCCGGCTGAAGCGGAAATTCATCATCGCGCCGCTCTCCAACGGCAATATCGCGCTGATGCTGAACATGGCGAAGCGCGCCGGCATCCCCTGGGACGGCATCCTCGGCTCGGAAGTGGCGCAGGCCTTCAAGCCGCAGCCGGAAGCCTATCTGCGCACTGCCGAGGTGCTCGGCATCCAGCCGGCCGAGCTCTGCCTGGTCGCGGCCCACAACAACGACCTGGCCGCGGCGAAGCAATGCGGCCTGGCCACCGCCTTCGTCCCCCGCCCGACGGAGCATGGCCCGAACCAGACCACGGATCTGGAGCCCACGGGGAGCTGGAACGTAGTGGCGAAGGACTTCCAGGACCTGGCCCATAAGCTGGGCTGCTGAATCGCGGGGTGGGCGCGGCCGCCGGCCGCGCCCCTCCTCGGTGCAGCCGGCCGGCTACATCGCCCGCGCGCCGGCCGGAAACAGCGGGCCGCCATAGCCCGCCTCCACCGGGATGCGGAGGAAGCGGGCGCCGCTTGCATCCGTCTCCAGCACCGGCTGCACCCGCACCACCTCCCGCGCCCGCGCCGCCGCCATGGCCGCTTCCAGGGAGGCGGCGCCGGCGAGGCGGCCGAGATTGAGCCGCGTCGGGAAGAGCACGGTGCGGGTCCCCGCCTCCGCCGCGGCCAGCGCCGCCTCGGGGGTGATCCAGACGCTGTCCACCGCCTCGCGCCCGTCATGCGCCGCGGCGTGGCCACCCGGGGCGGGGGCAAGGAAGAAATGCGTGTCGAAGCGCTTGGGCAGGTCGTCCGGCGTCACCCAATGGGCGAAGCGCACCAGCGCGCCGATATCCGGCACCAGCCCTTCCGCCTGCAGCAGCGCGGCGAAGCCCCGGCTGCCGGCATTCAGCGCATCCCGGTGCGCGGCAGCGACGGCCGCGCCCTGCTCCGGCGTCAGCGCCACGCCGCCCGCGGTGCGGGCGAGCAGCAGCCCGCTCTCCTCGAAAGCCTCGCGGATTGCGGCGACGCGCAGCGCGGCGAAGGGGTCGTCGGTGCCGAGGCCGGCGGCGATCTCGGCATCCGCCGGCTCCACCCGCCCGCCGGGGAAGACCAGCGCGCCGGCGGCGAACTCGATCTGCCGGTGGCGCACCACCATGAACACCTCGGGCCCGGCCGGCCCGTCGCGTAGCAGCAGCACCGTCGCGGCGGGTCGGGCGGGGGCGGGTTCGGCCATGCAACTCACTCCGTGCGAATGCCGGCCGAGCGGATCAGCGGCGCCCAGCGGGCGTGCTCGGCGGCGATGAAGGCGGCGAATTCGGCGGGCGTGCCGCCCACCACCTCGCCCGCCTGGGTCTGTTCCACCACCTGCCGCACCTCCGGCTGGCGGATGGCCGCGTTGAAGACACGGTTGATCGCCTCGGCCAGTTCCGGCGGCAGGCCGGCGGGGGCCAGGATGCCATGCCAGACCGTCGCCTCGAAGCCCGGCACCGTCTCCGCAATGGCCGGCACCTCCGGCAGCAGCGCGACGCGCTTCGCGGAGGCGACGGCGAGGGCGCGCAGCTTGCCCTCGCGGATCTGCGGCAGGGAGGTGGAGACGGTGATGATGGCGCTGCCCGTCTCGTTCGACAGCAGGCTGCGCAGCACCTCGGCGCCGCTGCGATAGGGCACCGGCGTCATCCGCGCCCCGATGCGGCGCAGCAGCAGCTCCTGCGCCAGATGGCCGACATAGCCGATGCCGGGATGGGCATAGACCTGATCCGGGGCCTTCGCCCCGGCGATGAACTCCGCGAGGCTGCGATGGGGCGAGGCCGCGGGGACGACGAGGGCGAGCGGCAGGTTCACCAGGTGGCAGACCGCGGTGAAGGCGGACATCGGGTCATAGCCGAGGCTCGGCTGCAGCTCCTTGCCGATGGCGTTGGCGCCGAGGTCCCCCATCATCAGCGTGTAGCCATCGGGGCGGGACTGGGCGACGGCAGCGCCGGCGATGGTGCCGCCGGCCCCGCCGCGATTCTCCACCACCAGCCCCTGGCCATTGGCGAGTGGCGGGAAGGCGGTAGCGACGGTGCGGGACAGGGTGTCGATGGCACCACCCGCCCCGAAGGGGACGACAAGCCGCACCGGCCGTTCCGGCCAGGCGGCCTGGGCCTGGGCCTGGGCCTGGGCCTGGGCCTGGGCCTGGGCCTGGGCCTGGGCCAGGGTGGGCAGGGCAAGGCCCGGCAGGGCCAGGGCGGCGCGGCGGCTCATGGCATGGGGCATTGGCGTTCCTCCCGGTTGCCGGCAGGCTGCCGCCATGGCGGCCGTTGCGCAAGCGGGTGCGGGCCGGCCTGGGCCGTGCCCCGCCCGTGCTGCCGCCCGTCGCTGGGGAGTTCGCTCATGACCTGGTCCATCACCGCCCATGACCCTGAGACCGGCGCCTTCGCCGTGGCGGTCGCCACCTGCAATTTCGCGGTGGGGGCAAGCTGCCCCTTCGTCCGTGCCGGGGTGGGCGCCGTCTCGACCCAGTCCATGACCAACCGCTATCTCGGCCCCGCCATCCTGGACGGCATGGCGCGCGGGCTGACACCGGCTGCGGCGATCGAGGGCGCGCTGGCGAGCGACCCCGGCCGTGGCATCCGCCAGGTGCATGCGGTGGACCGGCATGGAAGCAGCGCCGCCTGGACCGGGGAGAATTGCGTGGAATGGTGTGGCCACATGACCGCGGAGGGCTTCTCCGTCGCCGGCAACATGCTGGCCGGGGAGGCGGTGGTGGCGGAATGCTTCGCCAGCTTCGCCACCGGCGCGACGCTCGAGCTGCCGGAGCGGCTGATGGCGGCGATGGAGGCCGGGGAGCGGGCGGGGGGCGACCGCCGGGGCCGACAATCCGCCGCCATGGTGATGGTGACGACGGAGGATTTCCCGGATCTCGACATCAGGGTGGACGACCACCCCGACCCGCTGGCGGAGCTGCGCCGGCTGCTCGGCATCTGGACGCGGGACCGCAAGCCAGGGCTGCCCGATTCGCCCCGCAAGGCCAACCCGGCAGGGCGGATCGACCTGGACCGCATCGAGGCAGGCTGGCGCGCCCGCGGGCTCGATCTCCGGTTCCGGCGCTGAATCAACCGAGCATCGCGGCGCGTAGTGCCGCAATTATCGCATGAGTCTTATGGCCGGGGCTGCACCCAGGAGGGAGACCAGCGCCGCAGCATCAATCCGGACGTGCATGCCGGCGCAGAAAATCGCAACATCGCGACGAAATAACACGCATGAGTTGCATACGCTCCACGTCGTATAGGTCAATCCAGGGAAATGAGCTGGATTTGTGCTCCATGGCGCACGTCCAGGGGCAATCGGCGGCACCACAAGGCTCAAGCTTTGGCCATCGCCTCCTCCCATGTAGATGATGCGCAGAAAAAAGACGATTCCCTGCACTCCATGCATGACTTGGCACAGGCAGGGCGCTAAGCTCCCTGACACGTTTTTCGGGGACTAGGATTGTCCTGCTCGGTCCGCTCTGATCCTGGCCGTGACCGTCTGGTCGTGCTCGCGCGCGACCCGGCCGTGATCGCTGCGGCACATGCCGCGACCCACAGCCTGGGGCGGCCGCCTGCCATGGTGGTCGAAAGCGGGCGGGAGGCGTTGGCGAGGATCGCCGCCCCGGGTGTGGCGCCACGCCACCTGGTCTGCGACCCCCTGGCGGCGGGCGCGGATTGGCCCAATCTGCTGGCCCTGCTGCGCGATCCCGGCGCCCCCACCGGCCTCGTCGTCGTTTCCTCCAGCCCCGATCGCGGCAACCTGCCGGGGGATGTCGTGGTCCTGCCAGCCGACCCGCTGCGCCTCGCCGCCGCCCTGCTGGCCCGGCCCGCCTCCGCCAGCGCCCTGCCGGATGCCGCCGCCGCGGCGCTGGAAGCCAGCCTGGCCCGCGGCGAGATCGCGGTGCGCTTCCAGCCCGTGGTCAGCCTGCGCGACCGCCGGCCGATCCTGGTGGAGGCGCTGGCGCGCTGGCACCTGCCGGACGCGCCGGTGCGGCCGGATGCCTTCGTCGCCCTGGCCGAGCGTGCCGGGCTGGCGCGCAAGCTCTCCATCGCTGTCGCCTCCCGCGCCGGGGCCGAGCTGGCCAGGCTGGCGCCGGGCTTTCCCGCCCTCGGCCTCTCGCTGAACCTGCCGCTGGCCCTGCTGCTGCAGCCGGACCTCGTCGCTTGGCTTGGCCGCGCCATGGCCGGCACCGGCTTCGGCCCGGGGCGGCTCTTCCTGGAGCTGACCGAGACCACCGAGGTGCGCGACCGCCGCCTGCTGCTGCGGGCCCTGCAGCGGCTGAACGCGGCCGGCTACCGCGTGCTGCTTGATGATCTGGCGCTGGGCGATGGGCGGGAGGGGCTGCTCGCCCTGCCCTTCGCCGGCTTCAAGCTGGACCGCAGCCTGGTGGAGCGCCTGCCGAGGGAGGCCGCGGTGCGGCACGCCGTGCGCCGCCTGATCGGGCTCGCCCGGCGGCGGGGCCAGATGGTGATCGCGGAAGGCGTCGGCGAACTCGGCCACTGGTCCCTGCTGCGCGGCCTGGGCCTCGACAGCGCCCAGGGCTTCGGCATCGGCCGGCCGCTGCCGGCCAGCGCGCTTCCCACCTGGCTGGCCGGCTGGCGGGGCTATCGCCGCGGCTGATGGACAGGCCGCCGGGCCGGGGCGATGCTCCGGCCCGGACCGAAGCGCCTGCCCAAATCAGCCCGTGTGCCGTCATCTTCGGCGGTGGCCGGGTGCAGGGTGCCGGCCCGGGAGGACGATGCCATGCAGGACCCGCCGGACCGGGAGAGGCTGACGCTGTTCGGCAGCTTCACCTCCAGTTCCAGCTTCAAGCCCATGCTGTTCCTGACGCTCGCCGGGCTGCCCTTCAGCTTCCGCACGGTGAACCTGAAGACCGGGGCGCAGAAGCTGCCGGACTACCTGGCGGTGAACCGCTACGGGCAGGTCCCGGCGCTGCGGCACCGCGGCCTCACCATCGTCCAGTCCAATGTCATCCTGGACTACCTCGCCCGGACGACCGGGCATTTCGAGCCGGCGCGCGAGCAGGATCGCTGGCAGGCGCGGGAATGGCTCTCCTGGGAATCGGACGCCATCACCAATGTCGCCAAGGTGCGGCATTACAGCCGCTTCCGCGCGGTGGACCCGGCGGTGATGGCGTATTTCCGCCCCTTGGCAGAGGCGGCGCTGACCACGGTGGACCAGGCGCTGGAAGGCCGCGACTGGCTGATGGGCGAGGCGCCGAGCATCGCCGATCTCGGCTGCTGGGGGCGCATGGTGTTCATGGCGGAGGGCGGCTTCGAGATCGCCCGCTGGCCGCGGCTGGCGGCCTGGGCCGGGCGGATCCAGGCCCTGCCGGGCTATGCGCCGCCCTATGAGCTGATCCCGAAGAAGGATACGGAGGTCGCGGGTCGCGGCTGAGGGTGGGGGCGATATGGGGGCTCTGCCCCCATGCCCCCGCCGGGGCCAAGGCTTGGCCCCGGACCCCGCCCTGAGTCAGCGGGTTCAACCGCTGGGGCTGGACCACACACAAAGTCCGAGGCAAAGGCCCCGTCAGCCATAGACCCGGCGGTAGAGGGCGATGATCTCGCTGGCTTCCGGCACCCGCGGATTGTTGGCCGGGCTGCCGGAGGCGAGCGCCTGCTGCGCCATCAGCGGCAGCAGCCCCTCCCACTTCGCCGCGCCGATGCCGTATTGCGCCGGGGTCGGCACGCCGAGCTCCTGATTCAGCTCGCGCAGCTCCTCCAGCAGCTTGCTGCCGGCGACCTGGTCCGCATCGTCCCTTGTGGCGACGCCCATGGCGCGCGCCGCCTCCGCATAGCGCGGCAGCGCATGGTTCAGCCCGTATTCGGTGACGGCGGGCAGCAGCATGGCGTTGGAAAGGCCGTGCGGCACATGGAAATGCGCGCCGATCGGCCGGCTCATCCCATGCACCAGGGCGACGGAGGAGTTGGAGAAGGCGAGCCCCGCCTGCATGGCGCCGAGCATCATCGCCTCCCGCGCCGCGGCATTGTGCGGCTGGCGATAGGCGATGCGGAGATGGCGGCCGATGAGGCGCATGGCGGAAAGCGCCAGGCTGTCCGCATGCGGGTTGGCGCGCTTGGAGACGAAGGCCTCCAGGGCATGGGTCAGGCTGTCGATGCCGGTATCCGCCGTGGTGCGCGCCGGTACGCTGTAGGTCAGCTCGTAATCGACGATCGCCGCCAGCGGCAGGGCGCCGAGGCCGGCGATCAGCATCTTCTCATCCGTCTCGGTGTCGGTGATGACGGTGAAGCGCGTCGCCTCGCTGCCCGTGCCGGCGGTGGTGGGGATGCAGATGACCGGCACCGCCGCCTTGTCCGCGCTCGCCGGCACCTTGAAGGCGCGCATCTTGGCGCCCGGCTCCGCCGCGGCGAGGATGGCCATGGCCTTCGCCGTGTCCATCGGGCTGCCGCCGCCGAAGCCGATCAGGCAATCATAGTCGCCGGCGCGGAAGGCGGCGACGCCGGCCTCGATGACCGTGTCGGTCGGGTCCGGCACGGTGTCGCTGAACACCGTGGGCGTGATCCCGGCCTTGGCCAGCGGCTCCAGCACCCGGTTCACGGTGCCGGAGGAGACCATCCAGGGATCGGTGACGAGCAGCGGACGGGAAAGACCGAAGAGGCCGAGCACCTCCGCGATCTGGGCGGTGCTGCCGCCGCCGATGCGCATCAGCCGCGGCGAGACGATGGTGGCGATCATGGCTGCTCCTTCCCCGTGCGCGTCCTGCCGAAAGGCTGCGCCGCCTTGCGGGCCTTGCAGGCCCGGCATCCCGCCCGGCAGTTCCGCATCGGCGCCAGGCAGGCTCGGCGTCCGGCAGGCGTTTCGCCGGAGGATAGGCGGGCCGCGTCGGTTCCGCCAGGGTACCCGCGGCGCGGGAGCCATCCCGCGCCCGCATCGTGCAATGCGAATTGCCGGCAGGCGCGATGCGCCGGACGCCGGGATCAGGCGGTGAAGTTCAGCCCGGCAGTGAGCTCGGCAAGGGTCTTGGTGCCGTCGGCGAGGCGGATATAGCCCTCCTGTGCCGCGCGGTAGTTGCGGATGGTCAGGCTGTCATTCGTGTCATGGATCCGCAGCACGAGGTCGTTGCCCTCCTGCGCGACCAGCAGCCGCGATTCCTCCACCCCGGCCATCAGCAGGCCGAGCGGGCCGTCGGCGGTCTCCACCGTGTCATTGCCGTCGTCAAAGCCGAAATTGACCAGCAGGCTGCCGCCGGTGGAGGTGATGCTGTCATTCCCGGTGCCGCCGCGGACCAGGGCATTGCCGTTGACGGTGATGGTGTCATCCCCCTCCCCGGTGCTGACCAGGGCGGCAAGGCCGCCCGCGGGATCGGCCGGGGCGGTCGGGTCCCCGGCCAGCACCGCATCATTCCCCTCCCCCGTGCGGACCGAGCCGAAGTAGCCGGAGGAAACGCCTGGGCCGGGATCGGCCCCGCCCTGCAGGATCGCGGCGAGACGGTTGAGGGTGGCGTCCGCCATATCCGGCCCACGCCGGGTGACCTCGATGGTCGGGCCGGAGCCATCGCCGCTGACCACCACCGGGCCGAGCTGAGCGGCGAGGCTCATGATCTGGTCGGCGGAGGTGGCGGTGCCCTTGGCGGCATCCAGCGCGGCGGTCAGGGAGAGCAGGAGCTGGGCCTGGGAGGAGAGGTAGAGCGTGTCCTGCCCAGCGCTGCTGTCGGTGCCGGTGCCGCCGCCCGAGCCGCCGCTGCTGCCATTGCCGCGCAGCGAGGAGAGCAGGACGCCGACATAGGCGGCGGCGCCACTGCCGGAGACGCTGGACACCATCTCTTCACCATTCTGGAGGGCCTTGGACGGCGCCAGGATGGACCCGGCCGGATGAAGGCGCGGCTAAAGGCATTCCCGCAAGAGCGCTGCGCGGCTTCGTGCAGGCCCCGGATCGCTGGAACTCCGCACCGACTGCCACGACGCCCCCTCGGAAGGGCAGCAGCTACGGCACCTCTGACGGAACCGGCTGCCGCCTGGGGTCAGCCGCCGCGCCGGCCAGCGGCAAAGAGCGCCAGGCGTTGCGCCGCACGCGGGCTGAGCCCCCCGCCCACCGCCATATCCGCCGGCGGCAGGGTGGCGGCGAAGTGGCAGGCGGCCAGATGGCCGGGCGCCACCTCCAGCGCCGGCGGCTCCTGCTGCCGGCAGATCTCCGCCGCATGCGGGCAGCGGGTGTGGAAGCGGCAGCCGGGCGGGATGGCCATGGGGCTGGGCACGTCGCCGCCGAGCGGCGTCACCTTGCCGCGCCGGCCGGGATCGGGGTGCGGAATGGCGGCGAGCAGCGCCCGCGTATAGGGGTGGCGCGGCGCGGCGAAGAGGGCGCGCTTCTCCGCGATCTCCACGATCCGGCCGAGATACATGACGGCGACGCGATCCGCCATGTGCTTCACCACGGCGAGGTCATGCGCGATGAAGAGATAGGCGAGGCCGAAGCGCGCCTGCAGCTCCTTCAGCAGGTTCACCACCTGGGCCTGGATGGAGACGTCGAGGGCGGAGACCGGCTCGTCGCACACCACCAGCTCCGGCTGCACCGCCAGCGCCCGGGCGATGCCGATGCGCTGGCGCTGGCCGCCACTGAACTCATGCGGGTAGCGGTCGGCGTGATAGGCGGCGAGGCCGACCAGGCCGAGCAATTCGCGCACGCGCGCGGCACGGGTGGCGGCATTGCCGATGCCGTGCACCACCATCGGCTCGGCAATGGCGTCGCCCACCGAGAGGCGCGGGTTCAGCGAGGCATAGGGGTCCTGGAAGATGATCTGGGCTCGGCGGCGCAGGCGGCGCAGCGCGGCGCCGGAGAGGCGAGTGATGTCCTCGCCCTCGATCGCGATATGGCCCGCGCTGGGCTCGATGAGGCGCAGGACGAGGCGCGCCGTGGTGGATTTGCCGCAGCCGGATTCGCCGACCAGCGCCAGGGTCTCGCCACGGTTGAGAGTGAAGGAGACGCCATCGACGGCGCGCACCGTGCCGACCTGCCGGGCGAGGATCAGGCCGCGGCGGACGGGGTAGTGCTTGGCGAGGTCCTGCACGGCCAGGAGCGGGGCCTCGCCTACAGGCTTGGGTGCTGCCGCCTGGGCTCCGCCCTCCCCTGCCTGGCGGGAAAGCTCTGGGATGGAGGTTCCAGCATTGCTCATGCCGCCACCGCCTGCTCTACCGGCGCCCGGATGCAGGCCGCGTAGTGACCTTCCGCCAGTTCATGCAGCGGCGGCATCGCCGCCTCGCAGGCCTTCACCGCGAAAGGACAGCGCGGCGCGAAGCGGCAGCCTGGCGGCAGGGCGAAGGGCGGCGGCACCGTACCCTCGATGGCCAGCAGCTTCTCCCGCTCCTCATCCAGCCGCGGGATGGAGCCGAGCAGGCCAAGGGTATAGGGGTGCTGCGGGTCCTCGAAGATCGCCCGCGCCGGCGCCTGTTCCACCACGCGGCCGGCATACATCACCGCCACCTCATCGGCCATCTCGGCCACCACGCCGAGATCATGGGTGATGAGGATGATGCTCATCCCCGTCTCCGCCTGCAGCTCCCGCAGCAGGTCCAGGATCTGCGCCTGCACCGTCACGTCCAGCGCGGTGGTGGGCTCGTCCGCGATCAGCAGCTTCGGCCGGCAGGCCAGCGCCATGGCGATCATCACCCGCTGTCGCATGCCGCCGGAGAGCTGGTGCGGATACTCGTCCAGCCGCCGCTCCGGCGCCGGGATGCGGACGCGGCGCAGCGCCTCGATGGCGCGGTCGCGCAGGTCGCGCGCGCCCGGCTCATGCGCCTGCATCGCCTCGATGATCTGGTCGCCGATGGCGTGCACCGGGTTGAGGCTCGTCATCGGTTCCTGGAAGATCATCGCCACCTGGCCGCCGCGCACGTCGCGCATCTCGGCCGGCGAGAGGGTGAGCAGGTTCCGTCCCTCCAGCTTCACGCTGCCGGCCGCGATGCGCCCCGGCCGCGGCACCAGCCGCATGACGGAGAGTGAGAGCATGGATTTGCCGCAGCCGCTCTCCCCTACGATGCCGAGGGTGCGGCCGCGCGGCACGGCGAGGGAGACGCCATCCACCGCCGCCACCTCGCCCGAGGGGGTGCGGAAGACGGTGCGAAGGCCGTCGATGGCGAGGAGTGGCGCTTGCATCAGGCCCAGCGGAAGGTGGAGGGGGAGATCTGCTCCGCCGTGCGGTGGTTCCAGTCCCGCTCCGGCACGCGGTCTGCGACGCGCTGCTGCGCTTCATGCAGATGCGCGGCGGCGGCGCGGTAATCCATGGTCAGCACCTCGCCATGCTCGACCACCTTGGTGCCATCCACATAGACGGCCTTCAGCGCCCGGTCGCCCGCGGCGTAGATCAGGCTGCGCAGCGGGTCGCGGGCCGGGCGCATCATCGGGTGGGTGATGTCCACCAGCACGAAATCGGCCCGGCAGCCGGCGGCAAGCCGGCCGATATCGTCGCGGCCCAGCGCCTTCGCGCCGCCGATGGTCGCTGCCTCGAACAGCTCCGTCGTCGTCAGGCTGCGCGGGTCGGTCGCCTGGGTGCGGGCGAGATAGGCGGCGAGCCGCATCTCATCCAGCATGTTGTGCGGATAGGTGTCCGTGCCGAGGCCCATATTGACCCCATGCCGCTTGTAGCGGCCGAGATGCTTCAGGGTGATGCCGCGCCGGGCGAAGACAGTGGGGCAATGCGCCACGGTGGTGCCGGTCTCCGCCAGCACATCCAGGTCGCGCCTGGTGTGCCAGGGCGTGCTGGGATGGTCATCGAGGAAGATGCCATGGCCAATGATGCTGCGTTCCGAGAGCAGCCCCTGCTCATGCAGCCAGCCGATGGGCGTGAAGCCATGGCGGCGGGTGATCTCATGGAATTCCGAGACGGATTGCGCGGCGTGGATCTGCCAGGAGACGCCGCGGCGCCTCGCCTCGTCGAAGCTGTCCTTCAGCAGCTCGGGCGTGCAGGTATCGATCTGCGCCGGCACCACCATGCCGAAGAGGCGGCCGCTCTCATGCTGCTCGGCGCGCTCGATCAGAGTCATCGCCTCGGCGAAGGCCTTCTGGCCGGCCCCCTCGTCCCATTCATACTCCACCACATGGCCGTTCTTCGTGAACCAGCGGGCGGAGCGGAACATCGGCGCGATGCAGACGCGCATGCCGCTCTCGCCCAGCAGGTCCAGCCAGCCGGGATGCGCCATGGAGAGGTCGGCGACGGTGGTGACACCGGAGAGCAGCAGCTCGCTCAGCGCGACGCGCACGCAGCTCGGCACTGCCTCCGCATCGCGCGGAAGATGGGCAGGTATTCGTAGAGGGAGGAGTTGTAGAGGCCGGGCGTGCCCACCTCATCGGTGAACCCCTTGTTCATGGGCTCGCTGGAGGGATGGGAATGAATGTTGACCAGCCCGGGCATGACCATGAGACCGCGCCCGGAAATGGTCTCGTCAGCCTTCCCGGCATAGGCGCCGCCGATATGCAGCAGCTGCCCGCCCTCGAAGGCGATGTCCACATCCGTGGCATAGACATGCTGCTTCGCGGCGGCGTCCCAGAGGATGGCGACCTCGGCGCCCTTGATCAGCGTGATGCTCATTCCCATCCCCTGTTGCCGTTGCCGGCCGGGACGCAGTCGCCCCGGCCGGTGCCGTGCCGCTAGCGCGTCAGCCGGATGTCCAGCCCCTTGTACAGCGCGACGCCATAGATGCCATGCGCCCGCACGCCTTCCGTGCGCTGCGAGGCCGCCACCCAGATCTGCTCCCGCGCCAGCGGCAGCCAGACATTGTTCTCCGCCACGATGCGCTGCGCCTGCGCGATCGCCGCCGCACGCGCCGCCGGGTCCAGCGCCACCTTGGCCTGGGTCAGCGCCTCATCCGTCGCCGGGTCGTTCCAGTTCATCCGGTTCGGCGTCGGGCGGTTGCGGCTGTCGAAGTAGAGCGAGAAGGCGTCCGTCGCCGTCACATAGGGATAGGACATGGTGAAGGCGTCGAATTCCTGCGTCGCCAGCTTGCCCCAGCCCACCGTCGCGTCCCAGAGCTGGATGCGCATCTCGATGCCGATCCGGCGAAGGTCAGCCTGGATGGCTTCCAGATATTGGCGCGAGGTCTGGGTGTTGATGGCATAGGTGAGGAAGCTGGCGCGCTGGCCACCCTTCACCCGCACATTGTCCGGCCCCATGCGCCAGCCGGCCTCGTCCAGCGTGCGCCGCGCCGCCTCGGGGTCGTAGCCCGGCACCAGCTTCGCCGCCTCCGCATCATAGCCCGCGGTGTTGGGGTTGAGATAGGAGGTCGCGGGCTGCGCCGTGCCGAACCACACCGCCTGCACGATGGCGCTGCGGTTGACCGCCTGGTTGATGGCGCGGCGGATCGCCGGGTCGCTCACCACCGGCTTGTCCACCTTGAAGCCCAGGAAGTAGTCCCAGAAGTAGTTCTCCTGGGTGGACATGCGCACCGTCGGCACGTTGCGGAGCTGGTTGATGGCGACGTTCGGGATGTACTGCGTGGCGTCCGCCTGGCCGGTCTGCAACGCGGCGAGGCGGGTCTGGCTTTCCGGCACCACGCGCCAGATCACCCGCTCCACCTGCGGGCTCGGGTTGCGGTAGATGGGCGGGCCCCAGCGGTAATTCGGGTGGCGCTGCAGGACAAGTTCCTGCCGCGGCGTCCAGCTCACCCAGCAATAGGGCCCGGTGCCGTTGAAGCCCTGCACGCCGAAATTCTGGCCGAGCTTCTCGACCGTTGCCTGGTCCACGATGGAGGCGAAGAACAGGGAGAGCTGGTAGAGCAGCTCGCCATAGGGCTCCGTCAGCTCATACTCCACCGTGTAGTCGTCCTTGGCCCGCACCTCCTTCACCGGGCCGGCGCGCCAGCGCACCGGGCTGCGGGTGGCGGGGTCCAGCCAGCGATTGATGGTGTAGACCACATCGCGGGCGGTGAAGGGCTTGCCGTCGCAGAAGGTGACGTCGCGGCGGAGATGAAAAGTGTAGAGCCGGCCATCCTCCGAGACATCCCAGCGCTCGGCGAGGCCGGGCCGCACGGTCTTCATGTCCCAGTCGAGCGAGACGAGGGTGTCGCTCATCATGTAGAGGCTCTCGCCGGCAGAACGCGCGGTGGAGCGCGGCGGGTCATAATTGTCGGCGTCGATCTCGCGCAGCACCACCAGCGTGTTCCGCGGCGCGGGCTGCGCATGCGCGGTGCCGGCCGCCAGGGCCAGCAGCGCGGCGTAAGCAAGCTTTCTCATCCCCAACCTCCCGACAGGCGAGAGGGGCGCCGCCCCTCTCGCGCTCACCCCGCCAAGGGCCGAAGGGCCCTTGGAACCCATGAGTCAGACGCGCAGGCGTGGGTCCAGCGCATCGCGCAACGCGTCGCCCAGCACATTGAAGGCCAGCACCACGAAGAAGATCAGTACGCAGGGAATCACCGCGATATGCGGTGCGAAGAACAGGAAATTGCGGCCCTCGCTGGCCATGGCGCCGAGCTCCGCCGTAGGCGGCTGCGCCCCTAGGCCAAGAAAGCTCAGCGCCGAACCCAGCAGGATCACCTGGCCGAAGCGCAAGGTGGCGAAGACGAAGATAGCGCTCAGGCAGTTGGGGGCCAGGTGACGCCAGATCAGGCGCGCATCGCTCATGCCGATGGCGCGCGCCGCCTCGATATAGTCCAGCCGCATCACCACCAGCGCGCTGCCGCGGACGATGCGGGCCATCAGCGGCACGGTGGAGATGGACAGCGCCAGCACCACGGAGAAGATGCCGGGGCCGAAGATGGCGGCGATGGCCAGCCCCACCAGGATGGCGGGGAAGGACAGCATCATGTCCATCAGCCGCATGATCGGCCCGTCCAGCCAGCGCTGGTAGAAGGCGGCGAGGAAGCCGAGCAGCGCCCCCGCCGCGCCGCCCGCGCCCGTCGCCACCACGCCCATCAGCAGCGAGACGCGCAAGCCGTAGAGCAGCCGGGTGATCATGTCCCGCCCCTGGGAATCCGCCCCCAGCGGCAGGCCGGGTGAGCCCGGCGGCTGCATGCTGCGGGCCAGATCGTTGTCGAAGGGGTCGCTCGGCGCCAGCACCGGCGCCAGCACCGCGACGGCGATAACCAGCACCACGAAGGCCAGCGCCAGCGCCGCCGCCGGGTCCTTCAGCAGCCGCGCCAGCAGCCCGGCCCGCTTCGGCGGCACCGCCTCCGCCGTGTTCGGCACGGTGGTCGCGCTCATGCCGCGCGCATCCGCGGATCGAGTCCGGCATAGAGCACATCGACCAGCAGGTTCACCAGGATGAAGCCGGCAGACAGCACGATGATGGTCCCCTGCGCCATAGGCAGGTCGGAGGAGAGGATGGCGCCCACCGCCAGCCGCCCGACGCCCGGCCAGGAGAACACCGTCTCCGTCACCACCGCCCCGCCCAGCAGGAAGCCGATCTGCAGACCGATCAAAGTCACCACGGGGATCAGCGCGTTGCGCAGCGCGTGCCGCAGCACCACCAGCCGCTCCGTCAGCCCCTTGGCGCGCGCCGTGCGGACATGGTCGGCGGAGAGCACGTCCAGCACCGCCGTCCGCGTCATCCGCGCCACCGGCCCGACGAAGACGCCGCCCAGCGTCAGCGCCGGCAGGATGATGGCCTGCAGCCCCTCCCATTCCCAGAGCGGCCCGACGCGCCCGGTGAAGGGCAGCAGCTGCCATTTGAATCCGACGAACCAGATCAGCAGCAGGCCGAGGAAGAAGACCGGCACAGACACGCCCGCGACGCTGAAGGCCATGATGATGCGGTCCGCAATCGAGCCGCGCCAGTAGGCCGCGAAAGTGCCCATGGCGATGCCGAGCGGGATCGCCCAGATCAGGCTCGCTGCCATCAGCTCCAGGGTCGGGCCGATGGTGGCGCCCAGCTCCTGGCTCACCGGCACGTTGTTGATGATGGAGACGCCGAGATCGCCCTGCGCCAGCCGCCAGAGATAGCGGCCGAACTGGACATAGAGCGGCTGGTCGAGGCCGAGATCGCGGCGGATCGCCTCCACCACATCCGGCGTGGCACTGGGCCCGGCGCGGACCTGGGCGGCATCGGTCGGCACCACCTGCATCAGCAGGAAGCCAATCAGCAGCACCCCGAACAGCACGGGAATGGCGAGCAACAGGCGGTGCAGGCTGTGACGCAGCATGGGTCCGGACCGCTAGCCTGCAGTCGCCCGGGGGGCGTGAATTGCCGGCTCCATCGGGGCCAGGTCCAGCGCCGTCAGTTCGCCATGGCGGTCGAAGATCGGCCGCCCGTCCCGCAGGGTGAGGTCCGCCCGGGTGCCCAGGATCTCCTCCGGCGCGCCGGCGAGGACGTCGCGCGACAGCACCGCCAGATCGGCCAGCATCCCCGGCTCCAGCGCGCCGCGGCGGTCCTCGGCGAATTGCGTATAGGCGCCGCACCATGTCTGGCAGTGGATGGCTTCCGCCACGCTCAGCCTCTCCTCCGGCCCCAGCACCGTGCCGCGATTGGTCCGCCGCGTCACCATGGTGAAGAGGTTCACGAAGGGATCGACGGTGGAGACCGGGCAATCCGAGGAGGCCGCCGGGTGGTGCCCCTCCTCCAGCCAGGTCTTCATCGGATAGGCGTGGGCGCTGCGCTCCGGCCCCAGATTGGTGACGTAGAGGTCGCCGAACTCATACATGAAGACCGGCTGCGGCACCGGCAGGATGCCCCGCGCCCGCATCCGCCGCCGCTGGTCCCGGGTGACGAAGCCGCAATGCTCGATCCGGTGGCGGCGGCCGCCGAAGGGATGCTCCGGCGTGTCCGCCGCCTCCATCGCCTGCAGCACCTGTTCGATCGCGGCATCGCCGATGGCATGGATGTCGAGCTGCCAGCCCTGCTCATGGTAGCGCTTCAGCAGGGCGTGCATCGTCTCGTCGGGGAAGGTGAAGACGCCTCGCGTCGGCGCCGGCAGATAGGGGTCGAAGAAGGCGGCGGTCAGGCCGCCGGCGCTGCCATCGGCGAAGACCTTCACCGCGCCCCAGCGGAGGCCATCATCGCCCTGCATCGGGCGCAGCCCCTGCTCCCAGGCGGCCTGGGCGATATCCTCCGGATTGCCGCCCAGCACCTGCCACATGCGGAGCGGCAGCCGGCCTTCCGCCTGGGCCTTCCGATAGGCCGGGATTTCGGCGAGGCCGGCGACGGCGCCGACATACATGTCGGTGGCGCTGGCGAAGCCGTAGCTGGCGAGCTTGCCGCAAGCGAGCTCGATCGCCTCGATCATCACCGCCTCGGACGCGACCGGCATCGCCCCTTTCACCAGCCGCATGGCGCGTTCCTGGATCAGCCCGGTCAGCGCCCCGCCGCGCCGCTCGATGACGCCGCCCTCAGGGTCCGGCGTGTTGTGGCCGATGCCGGCGGCGGCAAGGGCGGCGCTGTTGGCGACGCCCATATGGCCGCAGGTCCGCGTGATCCAGACCGGGTTGTTCGGCGCCGCCGCGTCCAGTTCCGCCGCCGTCGGGTGGCGGCCGACATCCAGCGCCGCATGGTCATAGCCGCGGCCCAGGATCCAAGCGCCCTTCGGCGCCTTCGCCGCCGCAGCCTTGATCCGGCTGAGCGCCGCATCCAGCGTCGTCACCTCCTCCGGCCGCAGATTCACCTGCGCCAGGCCAATTCCATAGGGCAGCAGGTGCATATGCGCCTCGTTGAAGGCGGGGATCGCCACCCGCTCCCCCAGGGCCAGGCGCTGCGTGCCCGGGCCGGCAAGATGCACCACCTCCTCCAGGCTGCCGACCGCGAGCACACGCCCGTCCCGGATGGCGAGGGCCTCCGCGAAGCCCCCCGCCAGGCCACGGAAGACGCGCCCTTCGATCAGCAGCTCGGCGGTCAAGAACGGTAGTCCGGCTTGTCGTTCTCGATCAGCCGCAGCGCCGCGCCCCAGGCGAATTCCTTGCCGGAGGATGCGCTCGGCGTATGGAATTGCTCCGCGGTGTGGCGGCGCACCTCCTCCGGCGGGAAGACCAGCTCGCCGCCGCCGGCCAGCGCCGCCACCTGGGCGGAGCAGGCGCGCTCCAGGTAGTAGAGCTCGTGATAGGCCTCGCCCGCCGTCGGGCCGCAGACCAGCAGGCCGTGGTTGCGCAGGATCATGGCGTTGTGGCTGCCGAGGTCCTTGGTCAGCCGCACCCGCTCATCCTCGTCCAGCGCGATGCCCTCATAGTCGTGGTAGGCGAGGTGGCCGTAGAATTTCAGCGCGTGCTGGCTGATCGGCAGCAGCCCGTGCTTCTGGGCGGCGACGGCCATGCCGTCCCTGGTGTGGGTGTGGATGACGAAATGCGCATCCTCCCGCGCCATGTGCACGGCGGAATGGATGACGAAGCCGGCGGCGTTCACCAGGGCGCTCCGCCCGTCCCAGCCCTCCGGCTCCTCCACCGGGTTGCCGTTGACGTCGATCTTCACCAGGTCGCTGGCGCGCATCTCATGGTGCATGACGCCGTAGCGGTTGAGCAGGAAATGGTGCTCCGGCCCCGGCACCCGGGCGCTGATATGGGTGTAGATCCAGTCGGTCCAGCGGTGATGGGCGCAGAGACGGTAGAGGGCCGCAAGGTCGCAGCGGATCTGCCATTCCTCCTGCGACCAGCCATGGCGCGAGGCGGGCGGGGATGCGACGTTCATGTTTCACGTCTCCTTCCGGAACACGGATGGTCGTCCGGCTTCCAGGGGTACGTCAACCGCTTCTCCGCGTCCGGAGGGCGCCGTCCAGCGCCAGCAGCAGCACGGTGAAGACGATCAGCAGCACCGCGACCGCCGCCATGGTAGGGTCCAGGTTCTCGTTGATGCCGTCCCAGATCTTCCGCGGCAGGGTGAAGACCTGCCGGCTGGCGATGAACAGCACCATCACCAGCTCATCCCAGGAATGGATGAAGGCGAAGATGGCGCCGCTGGCGATGCCCGGCATGATCCGGGGCAGGATCACCCAGCGCAGGGTCTGGGAGAGGCTGGCCCCCATCCCCCGCGCCGCCTGTTCCAGCCGCGGGTCGAAGGCGGCAAGCGCGGTGGAGACGGTGATGATGACATAGGGGATGCCCGTCACCCCATGCGCCAGGGTGACGCCGAGGAATCGGTCCAGCAGGTCCAGCTTGCCGAAATAGCGATAGAGGCCGATGGCGTAGACGATGCTGGGGATGATGAGCGGCAGCAGCATCAGCGCCCGGACCAGCTCCGTGCTGCGCCGGCCGAGCCGCCAGCAGCCGATGGCGCAGAGCGTCCCCGCCGCCACCGCCAGGGTGGTGGAGGCCAGGGCGATCCAGAAGCTCTGCCAGATCGCGCCCAGCCAGGCCTCCGAGCCGAGGAGGTTGGCGTAATATCGCAGGCTCAGCCCCTGCTGCGGCAGGGAGAGGTAGCGCTGGTCGGTCAGCGAGACCGGGATGACGATGGTGATCGGCAGGATGAGGTAGAGCACCGTCACCCAGGCGATGCCCTTCGCAAAGGGTCCTGCGGGGTAGCCGCCATTCATCGCGGCGCTCCCCCAGGCTGCGCCGGCCCGTCGCTGTAAGCGCCGCTCCGCTCCCCGGCCGGCATCACGCCCCTCCCCCGAACAGCCGCTTGAGGTTCACCACGCGGGAGAAGATCGCCAGGGTCACCAGGATGGCGACCACCAGCACCGTCGCCAGCATGGCCCCGAGGCCCCAGCGGATGAGGTCGAGGATCTGCAGCTTGATCCACTCGGCCGCCATCAGCGTCTTGCCGCCGCCGAGGATGGCGGGCGTGATGTAGAAGCCCAGCGAGAAGATGAAGACCAGCACCCCCGCCGCCACCAGGCCGGGCGCCGAAAGCGGCAGGAAGACCCGGCGGAAGGCGGTGAAGCGGGAGGCACCGAGCCCCCGCGCCGCGGCCAGCAGCCGCGGGTCGATCTCCCGCATGGAGGCCAGCATGGGCAGCACGGCATAGGGCACCATGTAGTGCACCATGCCGACGACGATGCCGAACTCGTTCCAGACCAGGCGCAGCGGCTCCTCGATCACGCCGATTCCCATCAGCCCCTCATTCACCAGCCCCTGGCGCCGCAGCAGCGTGACCCAGGCGAAGGCGCGGACGAGGACGGAGATCCAGAGCGGCACCAGCACCGCCAGCAGCCACCAGCGCTGCGCCCGCGGCGAGGCCAGCGCCATCACATAGGAGAGCGCATAGCCGAGCGCCAGCGACACCGCCGTGGTGATGATGCAGATGCGCAGCGTGGTCTCGATGACGTTCTGCACGCCCATCGAGGTGAAGAGCCGCTCGTAATTGTCGAGGCCAGGCCGCGGCTCGGTGAAGGAGATGAGCAGCACCTGCAGGATCGGTGCCAGGTAGAACACCGTCATCAGCAGGAAGGCGGGCAGGATCAGCCCCCACCAGCCGGCATTGCGGAAGCGCGGCAGGCTGGGGGCCGGGGCGGCGACGGATAACGCGGGCGCGGCGGCGCTGCTCATGCGGCCCCCTCATCCTCCAACACCGGCACCGCCGCATCGGCGCTCCAGCCCAGTCGCACGGGCAACCCCTCCGCCGGCGCGATCGGCGCCTTCCAGGCCGGCAGGGCGACGCGGATCTCCCCCAGATCCGCCGTGCGAACGGAAAGCGAGAAGCCGGCGCCAAGATAGGCCCAGGCAGCGATCTCGCCGCTCACCACATTCTCCGCTGCGTCGGACTCGCCCAGCAGCGCGATCTTCTCCGGTCGCAGGGAGAGCAGGGCCGGCGCGCCGATGGCCGGGCGCGGCCCCGCCCCCGCCGCCTGCACCAGTCGCGTGCCGCCCGCCTGCAGCGCCATGCCGCCCGGCGTCACCTCCCGGACCGTGCCCTGCAGGAAGTTGGACTTGCCAAGGAAGTCAGCGACGAAGCGGGTGCGTGGCGCCTCGTAGAGCGTGATCGGCCGGCCCATCTGCACCAGCCTGCCATGGTTCAGGATGGCGATATGGTCGGAGAGGGAGAGCGCCTCCTCCTGGTCATGCGTCACATTGACGAAGGTGCGGCCGACACGGCGGTGCAGCGCCTTCAGCTCTTCCTGCAGCTCCGCCCGCAGCTTCTTGTCCAGCGCCGAAAGCGGCTCATCCAGCAGCAGCAGCGCCGGGTCGAACACCAGCGCCCGCGCCAGCGCCACGCGCTGCTGCTGCCCGCCGGAAAGCTGGGAGGGCTTGCGCTCCGCGAAGCGGTCGAGCTGGACAAGGTCCAGCGCCGCCCGCACCTTGGCATCGCGCTCCGCCTTGCCCATGGCGCGCACCCGCAGCGGGAAGGCG
>NZ_JAMZIK010000077.1 GCF_024178315.1 Siccirubricoccus soli
GGAGGGCTTGCGCTCCGCGAAGCGGTCGAGCTGGACAAGGTCCAGCGCCGCCCGCACCTTGGCATCGCGCTCCGCCTTGCCCATGGCGCGCACCCGCAGCGGGAAGGCGACATTCTCCGCCACGGTCATGTGCGGGAACAGCGCATAGCCCTGGAAGACCATGCCGAAATCGCGCTTCTCCGGCGGCAGGGCGGTGATGTCCTGGCCATCCAGCAGGATGCCGCCCTCGCTCGGCGTGGTGAAGCCGGCGATCATCATCAGGATGGTGGTCTTGCCGCTGCCGGAGGGGCCGAGCAGCGTCAGGAACTCCCCGCTCTCCACCCGCAGGGAGACATTGTCCACCGCGGTGAAGCTGCCATAGCGCTTGGACAGCCCGCGCAGCTCCAGGGCATGGCCGGCGCCGCGCGCTTCCGGCCGGATCAGGGTTGCGGCTTCGCTCATTGCTTGTAATCGGGCTGTTCGCGGTCGAGTTTGCGTTTCAGCGCCTGCCAGGGCAGCCAGCCCTTGGTCGGGCCGGTGCTGAATTGCGCCCGTGTCCGCTCGATGGTGCCGCGGCTGGGCAGCGAGAGGGGCACGCCGGATTGCTGCGCGGTGAGCTGGATGCGGCAGGATTGCTCCAGATACCACATCCAGTAGAAAGCCTCTGCCACGGTGCGCCCCACCGTCAGCAGCCCATGATGCCGCAGGATCATGCAGGGCTTGTCGCCCAGGTCCCGCACCAGCCGCTGGCGTTCGGAGAGGTTGTCATCATCCGCGATGCCCTCATAGTCGTGGAAGGCGACGCGGCCATCGAACTCCATCGAGATCTGGTTGAGCGGCAGGATGCCCTGCTGCTGCGCCGCCACCGCCATGCCCGCCAGGGTGTGGGTATGCATGACGCAAAGCGCATCCGGCCGCCCGGCATGCACGGCGGAGTGGATGACGAAGCCCGCCGGGTTCACCGGCCAGCTCGTCTCCTGCGCCGGCTCGCCATCGGCATCGACGACGACCAGGCTGCTTGCCGTGATCTCCTCGAAGAGCAGCCCGTAGGGGTTCACCAGGAAGCGATGCCCTTCACCCGGGATGCGGGCGGAGAGATGGGTGAAGACCAGATCGGTCATGCCGTAGAGGGCGATGAGACGGTAGGCCGCGGCGAGGTCTTCGCGCAGCTCCTGCTCGCTCGGCACATGCTCCGGGTCGGGCCGCACGGGCGGCGGGGGCAAGGGCATGTCAGTAGCCTCGCACATGGTCGTAGAGGTTGGGGAGCGTCTCGCCGCGCTCATAGGCGGCGATGGCGGCGGCCACCGCCCCGGCCCGCTCCGCCTTGGTCGGCAGGCTGGCGACGTGGGGCGTGAGGATCGCCTTGGGATGCGCCCAGAGCGGGTGTTCGGAAGGCAGCGGCTCCGGCTCGAACACATCCAGCACCGCGCCGGCAAGCTGGCCGCTGTCCAGCGCCGCCATGATGGCGTCCAGGTCGTGCTGCATGCCGCGGCCGACGCCGACGAAGCCGCCGCCGGGGCGCAGCCTGCCGAGCGTCGCGGCATCGATGATGCCCTGCGTCTCCGGCGTCGCCGGCAGCAGGCAGACCAGGATGTCGGTGGCGCCGAGGAAGGCATCCAGCGCGCCGGCCCCGGCGTAATTCTCCACCCCCTGCACCGCCTTCGGCGTGCGGGACCAGCCGATGACGGGAAAGCCCAGCCCCCGCAGCATCTCCGCGCAGCGCTGGCCCATATTGCCGAGGCCGAGGATGCCCACCGTACGGTGCTGCGCGCGGAAGGGCGGCTCGAAATAGTCCCAGCGTCGCTCCGCCTGGGCGATGGCCATGCGGCGGCCATCCTTCAGCAGGGAGAGCACCGCCCAGCAGACGAACTCGCCCATGCGCTGGGTGGCTTCCGGGGTGCTCATCCTGACCAGCGGCAGATGCCGTGGCAGGTCCGGATCGGCGGCGATGAGATCCACCCCGGCGCCGGAGCCGAAGATGACCTTGAGGTTCGGCATCCGCGCCAGCCAGCCCGGCTCCGGGTCCCAGAGCAGGGCGTAGTCGATTCGCTCCGGCACCTGGATGGCATCGTCCCAGTAGATCAGCTCCAGCGCCGGATCGAGCGCGGCGAAGCAGCCCTGCCATTCGGCGAAGCCGGCCGCGCCGCCCGATTTCACCACCATCACCCTGCGATTCGACATCGGCCCCCCATGCCGGCCCGTGGTCTGGCCTTGCCCGGCCGGAACCTGCCGGGTGGACCAGCCGCCAATGGCGCCAACAACGCTTGCCCCGGCCTCTCCACCCGGGGCAAGCGCAGGCTAGCAGGAATCAGGCCAAGCCTTCAGCCGGTGACGGCGTCGAGGAAGTCCTGGTTGGCCTGCTGGTAATTCTCGCCCCAGAAGCTGCCGTCGAGCACGACCTGCTGCTTCTCATTCGCCGGGTCGGTCGGGTTGTATTGGCGCAGCTCGGCCGGGACCATGGCGGCGGCCTTCGGGTTGGTCGGGCCGTTGCCCAGCAGGCCGAGCAGCCCCACCTGCGGCTCCGGCTTCGCCAGCATGCTGGCGAGCAGCTTCTGCGCCAGCTCCCCCGCCGGGTTGCCCTTCGGCACCACCTGGATGCCGGGCTGCAGCACGGCCTGGTTCCAAAGGAACTTGAACCTGCCATTGCTCTCCTTGTGCAGCACGCTGGCGCGGGTGTGCCAGATCTGGCCCATCTCCGCCTCTCCGGTGCGCATCAGCTGCTCGGATTCGCTGCCATTGGTCCAGAAGACCAGGTTGCGCCGCAGCTCCATCACCCGGCGGATGCCGGTGCGGATATCCACCGGATAGGGCGCGCGGCCCATGGACATCAGCGCGGCTTCCAGCACGCAGCTCGCATCCCGCCGCAGCAGGCGGGTGCCGGGGAATTTCCGCAGGTCCCAGAAATCCGCCCAGTTGGTCGGGCCGCCATTGGGGAATTTCGCGCTGTCATAGACCAGCACGCTGCTGAAGGAGTAGGGCGCCACGCCGTATTCCAGGGCGAAGCCCGGCCCGATCACATCCTCCCGGTTGATGATGGAGTAATCCATCTTCGCGGCCAGGCCGAGCTTGCCGAGCAGGTTCGCGCCGGTCGCCGAGCTGTCGCAGACATCCCAGGTGACGCGGCCGCTTTCCACCATGCTGCGGATGCGCCCCGTCGCCGGCCCGGTGCTGTCCTGCACCACCCGCGTGCCGGGATTCTCCGCCATGAAGGGCTTGCCGTAGAAATCCCCGAAGCCCTGGTTGGCGAGGCCGCCCCAGTTCACCATGACGATCTGGCGCTCGGCCTGGGCCAGCGCCCCCGCCCCCGGCGCGACGGCACCCAGGGCGACAAGGCCTGCCAGCAGCTCGCGCCGGCTCACCTCGCCGCGACGGAACCGGCGCAACGCCAGCTCCACGCAGTCCTGCTGGAACGTTTGCATGATGGGCAATCCCTGCTTGCAGTGTTGGGGCCGCCGGCGTGAACCTCTCCTGGCTGTCATCAAAGCGCATCCTGCGCCGTCCGGGGAGTCCTTCCGCCGCATGAGCCATCCCCTCTTCGCCCCCGGCTTCAAGACCAGCCCCTATTGGTGGGAGGCGGCGGAGCCGCCGAAGCGCGATGCCACCCTGCCGGACCATGCGCCCGCGGTGGTGGTGGGCGGCGGCTATGCCGGGCTCTCGGCGGCGCTGACGCTGCGCCGCCTCGGCCATGCGGTGACGGTGCTGGATGCGGAGCGGATCGGCTGGGGCGCCTCCTCGCGCAATGGCGGCATGGTCTCGGGCGGCCTGAAGGTGGCGGGCGCCGGGCTGGAAGCCGCCTTCGGCAAGGAAGAAGGGCGCCGCATCACCATGGCGGCCGCCGCCTCCTTCCCCTTCATCGAGGAGACGATCCAGCGCGAGGGGATCGATTGCGACTATGTCCGCTGCGGCCGCTTCCGCGCCGCCTGGTCGCCGAAGCACTACGCGGCGATGGAGAAGGACGCCGAGCGGCTGGCCGAGATCAGCGGCCTGCCGACCGAGATGGTGCCGAAATCCCGCCAGCGCGAAGTGCTGGGCACGGACCACTACCATGGCGGGATGAAGGTGGCGGCCACCGGCAGCCTGCACCCCGGCAAATATGCCCGCGGCCTGGCCGCAGCGGCGGAGCGCGCCGGCGCGCGGCTGGTGGATGGCGTGCGGGTGCAGGGCATCAAGGAGGAGGGGAGCGGCTTCCGCATCGCGACCGACCGCGGCGAGATCCGCGCCGATGCGGTGCTGGTGACGACCAATGGCTATTCGCTGGACAAGCGGGGCACCGCCCTGCCCTGGTTCGCCCGCCGGCTGGTGCCGCTGAACAGCTACATCATCGCGACGGAAGAACTGGGCGAGGCGGTGATCGACCGCCTCTTCCCCGGGCGGCGGGTGGTGGGGGACACCAAGCGGGTGCTGAACTATTTCCGCCCCAGCCCGGACGGCAAGCGGGTGGTCTGGGGCGGGCGCGCCAGCTTCCGCGCCGCGACGGCGGAGGACACGGCGGTGGCACTGCATGGCTATATGACGGCCTGCTTCCCCGAGCTGGCGAAGACGAGGATCACCCATGCCTGGACCGGCTTCGTCGCCTTCACCTTCGACTACCTGCCGCATATCGGCGTGGAGCGCGGCATCCACTATGCCGGCGGCTGCCAGGGCAGCGGCGTGGCCATGGCCACTTGGCTGGGGCACAACGTGGCGTTGAAACTCGCCGGCGCGGCGAATGAGCGCTTCGCGCTGGACGGGCTGCCCTTCCCGACGCGGCCCTTCTACTCGGGCGATCCGTCCTGGGTGCTGCCCTTCATTGGCGGGTGGTACCGGCTGCGGGACAGGCTGGATCGGTTGGCCGCCTGATTCGAGAGGGCTTTGCCCCCTCGAGCTCCCCCACCAAAGGCCGAAAGGCCTTTGGAAACCGGGCGTCTGGACCTCACGGAATCGACCGGGCGGGCTATGCGCGGAGCGTTGTCGCCGCCCTCGTCGCTTCCCAGACCTCGCGTTGGGCAGTGGGGGCCAGGCTGCAGAATTCCGCAGGCAGGGCGCGTTCGTTGCCGGCCGTCACCACGCGGTCGATCAGGAAGAGCGGCCGCGCCTTCGCCTCCTGGAACAGCCGGCCGACATACTCGCCCTGAATCCCGAGCACGATGAGCTGCACCGCGCCGAACAGGACGATGGCCGTCATCACGCTGGACCAGCCGGCGACGGTGTCGCCCGCCGCCCATTGCCACAGCGTATAGGCCAGCAGCAGCAGCGCCAGCCCGGCGGCGAAGAGGCCGAGATAGGTGGCCACGCGCAGCGGCCCGATGGAGAAGCCGGTGATGGCATCCACCGCGAAGCGGATCATCTTGCGCAGCGGGTACTTGCTGGTGCCGGCATGCCGCGCCTGGCGCTCATAGACCAGGGCTTCCTGCCGCCCGCCGATCCAGCTCACCAGCCCGCGGATGAAGCGCTGGCGTTCCGGCATGGAGACCAGCGCATCCACGACGCGGCGGCGCATCAGCCGGAAATCGCCCGTGTCGCGCGGAATGGGCACGGCGGCGAGGTTGGAGAGCAGCCGGTAGAAGGCGCTGGCCGAGGCCTTCTTGAACCAGGTCTCCGCATGGCGGACGCCGCGCTGGCCGAAGACGACATCCGCCCCTGCATCCATCCGCGCCATCATCGGCGCCAGCAGCTCCGGCGGATCCTGCAGATCGGCATCGATCAGCATGACCCGGTCGCCCCGGGCCAGGGAAAGCCCGGCGCTGGCGGCAAGCTGGTGGCCATGGTTGCGCATCAGCCGCACGCCGACGACATGCGGATCCGCCTCGGCCAGCGCCTCGATGATCGACCAGGTCGCGTCGCGCGAGCCGTCATCGACCAGCACGATCTCGAAACTCTCGCCGCAACTCGCACGCGCCGCCGCCGCGGCCCGGCGGTGAAATTCCCGCAGGCATTCGGCCTCGTTGTAGCAGGGTGCGACGATCGACACGGCGGGCGACGCGCCGCCTGGAATCATTCCTTCCATCGGTCCCACCGGCAATGACTTGCCGGTGATACCGTCCGCCCGGAACGCGCTGCAACGCACAAAGCGCGGCGCAGCCAGCCGCTGCAGAACCGGCACGGCCTCAGCCGCGCCGCTGCTCCAGCACGCGGAGGATGGCGCGGACGATGCCGCGATAGCCAGTGCAACGGCAGAGATTGCCGGCCAATTCCTCTCACGCGGGTTTCATCGGCATTTAGCAACCGAAAGATGATGTCGCGCGCCGTCACCAGCATTCCCGGTGTGTAATAGCCGCATTGCAGCGCGTGCTTGGCGCTGAAGGTCTCGCGCAGCGCCGCCATCACGGCGTCGCCATCGAAGCCTTCGATGGTGCGCACGGCAACCCCCTCCGCCGCGCCGGCATGCAGCAGGCAGGAGCGGGCGGGGGCGCCATCCACCTCCACCGTGCAGGCGCCGCAGACGCCGTGCTCGCAGCCGATATGGGTGCCGGTCAGGTGCAGCCCCTCCCGCAGCAGGTCGGCCAGATGGGTGCGCGGCTCGGCCGGCACGGCCTCGGCGCGGCCATTCACGGTCAGGCTGACGGGGCGCTTCACGAAGCGGCCTCCACGACGCGGCGCAGCGCAGCGCAGCGCGGTACGAACGATGACGGCGCGTCAGGGATCTTCGAGATGCAGGGCGGCGACGAGGCGTGCCGCTTCCGCCTCCGGTGCCGCCAGCAGCGCGGCGGCATCGGGGATGACCAGCGGCGCCACATCCAGCGCCGCCGGCACGGCGCGGCGCCTCGCCAAGCACGGCGAGCATGCAGGCGGTGGCCTTGGAGAATTCGCCGGGCTTGCGGCGGAATTTCCAGTGGCCTCAGCGCGTGGCTTCCGGCAGCACCGGCAATTCCACCGCCAGCAGCAATTCCTCGGGCGCAAGCGCCGTCGCCAGCATGCCGGTGACGAAGCGATCCAGCGCCACACGCCGTTCGCCGGCCGGGCCGAGCACCGCCGCCTCGCCATGGAAGCAGGGTAGCACAGCGACCCAATCGGCCGCGGGATCGGCATGGGCCAGGCTGCCACCGATGGTGCCGCGGTTGCGCACCGGCCGGTAGGCGATGCGCCACGCGACACCGGCCAGGATGGCGCCCAGCCGCCCCGGCACTGCGCCATCCTCGATGGCCGCATGGGTGGTGCCGGCGCCGATGCGGATGGCGCCGCCCCGGCGCGTAACCCCGGCATAGCCCGGCAGATGCCGCAGATCGGCCAGCTTCTCCGGCGTCGCCACGCGCAGGTTCAGCATCGGCCCCAGCGATTGTCCACCGGCGACAGGCCGTGCGCCCGCCGCCAGCAAAGCCGGAGCCGCTGGCCAATCGGCGGGCCGCGCATCGTCGAACGGCGCCGGCTTCATCGGGACCCTGCCCCTCGGGCCGCCTCGCCGCGCTGAAGACGGTCTCGCTGGAGGTGCGAGAGGCGGAACTGGTCTCCCTCATCGGCGCCAATGGCGCGGGCAAATCCACCACGCTGCGGACCATCAGCGGCCTGCTGGCCCCCGCCGTCGGCCGCATCACCTGGCAGGACGAGGTGGTCTCCGGCCTGCCGCCGCGGGAGGTGCTGGCGCGCGGCTTCGCCCATTGCCCGGAGGGTCGCCGCATCTTTCCGCATCCGACGATGCGGGAGAATCTGGACATGGGCGCGCTGCTGCGCCGGCATCGCGGCGGACCTCGCTGCCATGCAGGACCGCTTCCCCCGCCGAGCGCAGGCACCAGGCGGCCGGCACGCTCTCGGGCGGGGAGCAGCAGATGCTCGCCATCGCCCGCGCCCTGACGTCCCGCCCGAAGCTCGTGATGTTCGACGAGCCCTCCCTCGGCCTGGCGCCGAGCCTGGTGGATGCCGTCTTCACCCTGGTGGCGGAGATCCGTGCCGCCGGCACCACGGTGCTGATGGTGGAGCAGAACGCCATGGCGGCGCTGCGCCTCTCGGACCGCGCCCATCTGCTGGAACCAGCCAGGTTGCGATGCAGGGGGCCGGCGCCAAGCTGCTGGCGAGCCTGGCGGTGCGGGATGCTTATCTGGGCGGGGCGGCCGCGTAGGCAGAAGCCCCCGCCGGTCCAACCCGCCGACTCACACCGGGGTCCGGGGGGTGGTCCACCCCCCGGCGGAGGTGCAGGAGGCGGAGCCTCCTGCCAGGGTCGGGGGCGGCGCCCCCATCCACTCCGCGACCGCTGCCCGCTGCTCCGCCGAAAGCCGCAGCCCCAGCTTGCTCCGCCGCCAGAGCACGTCCTCCGCACCCCGCGCCCATTCCTCCCGCACCAGCCAGTCCAGCTCCCGCTCCGTGAGGCCGCCGCCGAACTCCGCGCCGAGATCGGCCAGCCGCGTCGCCCCGGCCAGCAGCCGCTCCATCTCCGCCCCGTAGCTGCGCACCATCCGCCGCGCCACGCCCGGGGGGAGGAAGGGCCAGCGCCGCGCCGCCTCCGCCTCGAATCCCGGCAGGTCCAGCCCGCCGAAATCGCCGCCCGGCAGCGTCGCCCTCGCCGTCCAGGCCGGGGCGGCGCAGCCGAGCAGCGGTGCCAGCTTCCCCACCGCCTCCTCCGCCAGCCGGCGGAAGGTGGTGATCTTGCCACCGAACACCGAGAGCAGCGGCGCCCCCGCCGTGTCCAGCTTCAGCACATAGTCGCGGGTGACGGCGGAGGGGTTGGCGGCGCCGTCGTCATGCAGCGGGCGGACGCCGGAATAGCTCCATACCGCCTCCTCCGGCCGCGGCGCGCGGCGGAATTGCCGGCCGACGGCGGCGCAGAGATAGGCCGCCTCCTCCGGCGTGCAGCGCGCCGCGCCGGGGTCGCCTTCATGCGGCACGTCGGTGGTGCCGACCAGGCTGAACCGCTCCTCATAGGGGATGACGAAGACCACCCGGCCATCGTCGTTCTGCAGGATATAGGCCTGCGGCCCCTCATACAGGGCGGGCAGCACGATATGGCTGCCGCGCACCAGCCGCACCCGGTCCGGCGCCGGCACCTGGGCGGCGCCCTGCGCCTGCATCACCCAGGGCCCGGCGGCATTCACCAGGGCGCGGGCCCGCACCTGCCGCTCCCGCCCCCCCGCCTCGCGCAAGATGCAGCGCCAGCCTGCCGCCTCCCGCGTCGCACCGGCGAAGGCGGTGCGCACGGCGATCTCGGCGCCGCGCTGCGCGGCGTCCCGGGCGTTCAGCACCACCAGCCGGCTGTCCTGCACCCAGCAATCGGAATAGGCGAAGGCGGCGTGGATGTCGGGGCTGAGCGGCGCCCCCCAGGGATGGGTGTGCGGATCGAGGCTCTCCGCCCCCTTCAGGCTGACCCGCCGCGCCAGATGATCGTAGAGGAACAGCCCGGCCCGGATCAGCAGGCGCGACCGCATGGCCGGCCGGTGCGGCAGCACGAAGCGCAGCGGCCAGATGATGTGGGGCGCGAGGCGGAGCAGCACCTCCCGCTCCGCCAGCGCCTCCCGCACCAGGCGGAATTCGTAGTGCTCCAGATAGCGCAGCCCGCCATGGATGAGCTTCGAGGAGGCGGAGGAGGTGGCGCCGGCCAAGTCCCCGCGCTCCGCCAGCAGCACGGAAAGGCCGCGCCCCGCCGCGTCGCGGGCAATGCCGGCGCCGTTGACCCCGCCGCCGATGACGAGAAGGTCGAAACTGTCGCGCATCGCCGCCTGCCGTAGCATATCGGCGGTGTCCGCCGCCATGTGGCATCTACCACATGGGCGGGATGGTGACGAGGCACTCAGCCCCGGCTGGGCGGCGCCAGGATCACCTGCACCTTCTCCCGCGCCAGCGCTGCGGCGATGGGCGGGGGCGGGGCGGCATCGGTCACCAGCTCGGTCAGCGCCTCCAGCCCCGCCACGCGTTCCAGATGCGCCATGCCGAATTTCCCGGCATCGATCAGCAGCACCCGGCGCGCCGCCCGCGCCAGCATGGCGCGCTTCACCCAGGCGGCGCGGGATTCGACATCCGAGATCCCCTCCTCGGTCAGGCCGGAGGCGCCGAGAAAGGCCAGGTCGGCGTTGAAGCGGGCGAGGAAGGCCTGGGTCTCCGCGCCATAGACCGCGCTTTCCGCGGCGTAGAGCTCCCCGGGGCAGAGCAGGATGCGGATGCCGGCGGCGGCGGTGCAGGCTTCCGCCACCGCCAGGCTGTTGGTCAGCACCGTGCCGGCGAAGTCGCGCGCCGCCAATGCCCGGGCGAGATGCGCGGTGGTGGAGCCGGCATCGATCATCAGCGCTGCGCCATCCGGCACCAGCGCGGCGGCGGCAACGCCGATGCGCGCCCGCTCCGCCACCGCGATGCGCTCCCGCTCCTGGAAGACGGGCTGCACCGCGGCATGGGTGACGGACGCCCCGCCATAGGTGCGCCGCACCGCCCCGGCCCGGGACAGCGCCTCGATGTCCCGCCGGACCGTTTCCGCCGAGACGCCGAATTCGGTGGCGAGGGCCGAGATGCGCACCGTCGGGTCGCCGGCCAGGGCGGCCAGGATGCGGCGGTGGCGCTGCTCTCGGCTGGGGGCGGCGCTCGGGCGGGGCGGCATGCCGGCAGCATGCCATGGCCCGCCGCCGGGGCGGAAGACAGCCCCGATCCGACCGCGCACCGAAGGGTGATGCCGTCACGATGGACGCCGGGGGTATCGCCGCTGAAAGATCTGGACATCCGGGATGCAGCGGCGCCAAATCGCGGTTGCATTTGGAGGTTGCAAAACACGCGCCCGATGTCCCACAGCGCCACCCAGACCCGCCGCAAGCACCGCAGCCGCCAGGGCAGGCAATGCGCCGCCCTGCCGCTGCGCGAGCGGGACGGCACCATACAGGTACTGCTGGTGACGAGCCGGGAGACCAGGCGCTGGGTGCTGCCCAAGGGCTGGACCGAGGCCGCGAATCGCGCCGCCGAGCAGGCCGCGGTGGAAGCCTTCGAGGAGGCCGGGATCCGCGGCGACATCGCCCCCACCCCGATCGGCAGCTACGATTACGAAAAGCGCATCGGCAAGCACCGCAGCCTGCCCTGCCGGGTGGAGGTCTTCCCCATGCGCGTCGCCGAACTCCTGGAGGATTGGCCGGAGCGGGCGGAGCGCGAGCGGCGCTGGTTCAGCCTGACGGAGGCCGCCCAGGCGGTGGAGGAAGGCGGGCTGGGCCGGCTGATGCTGCAATTGGCGCAGCCCGAGGCGTGAGGATTGACCCCCTGGCAGTGCCGGGGGGACGGAAGGCTCGGCCTGGCCGCCTGCCCTGGCCGCGCCTCCCGCGACATTCCGGTCGACCTCGCTGCCTTCCGGGCCTTCGGTGCGACGGTGCTGCTCAGCCTGATCGAGGAGCGGGAATGGGCGCGGCTCGGCCTGCCGGGCGGGCCGGCGCTGATCGAGGCTAGCGGGCTGGCCCGACGCCGCGGCAACGATCCGCGCTGCCTCGGATGCGAAGGAGGCGGTGGTGCCGCATTGCGCGGCGGGGCTGGCGCCGGAGGCAGCCATCGCCACGGTGCGCGCCGCCCGCCCCGGCGCAATCGAGACGCCGGAGCAGATGGATGGGCGGGCCAGGGCTGAAGGTGCCTGGCCGAAGCAGGATCGTGGGGGGATTTGCGGGCGCCGCCCCCGTTGAACGCATGCGTTCGACCCCGCCGGGGCCAGGACCTGGCCCCGAGCCCCGCTCCGAGTTTCAGCCCCGACAGGTGGAACCCGCAATCCTTACCCGGCGTCCGTTCCCGCCGCATCCAGCACATGCAGCGCGTAGGTGAAGGCCGCGCCCGCATTCAGCGCGATCGAGACGCCCAGTGCCTCCGCCATCTCCTCCCGCGTCGCCCCGGCCGCCTTGGCCTTGCGCACATGCGCGTCGATGCAGCCATCGCAGCGCGTGGTGATGGCGACGGCGAGCGCGATCAGCTCCCGCGTCTTCGCATCCAGGTGCTGCGTCGTCGCCGCGCCGCGGTTCAGCGCGGCGAAGCCCTTCACCAGCTCCGGATGCAGCGCGTTCAACTCCTTGCCCTGCACGCGCGCCGCGGCGTTGTAGCCGTCCCAATCCTTGATCGCGCTCATCTGGCGGTCCCTCTCCATGCAAAAAGGGCGCCCGCCGCCTGGCGAGCGCCCCTTCCATTCTACGCCGGCTCCAGCGCGGCGGTTACCCCGCCACTTCCGGCTCCTTCTCCGCCTCGCCATCGTCGCCGGAGCCTTCCTCCGGCTTCGGCAGGGCGGGCGGCGCCGCCTCGACATATTCGAAGAACAGCGCGGCGTCGCGCAGCCCGACCTTCACCGCCCCGCCCTTCACCAGCTTGCCGAAGAGCAGCTCCTCGGCCAGTGGCTTCTTGACGTATTCCTGGATGACGCGGGCCAGCGGCCGGGCGCCGTAGAGCGGGTCGTAGCCCTTCTCCGCCAGCCACTCCTTCGCCGCCGAGCTGAGCTCGATGGTGACGTTGCGGTCGGCGAGCTGCGCCTCCAGCTGCATGACGAATTTCTCGACCACCTGGCCGACGATCTCCGGCGTCAGCCCGCCGAAGGGCACGATGGCGTCGAGCCGGTTGCGGAATTCCGGGGTGAACATGCGCTGGATCGCGTCCGTATCCTCGCCCACCCGGTTCTCGCGGCCGAAGCCGATGGCCGGCTTCGCCAGATCCGCCGCGCCCGCATTCGTCGTCATGATGAGAATGACGTTGCGGAAATCGACGGTCTTGCCGTTGTGGTCGGTGAGCTTCCCGTGGTCCATCACCTGCAACAGGATGTTGTAGAGATCCTGATGCGCCTTCTCGATCTCGTCCAGCAGCAGCACGGCATGCGGATGCTGATCGATCGCATCCGTCAGCAGCCCGCCCTGGTCGAAGCCGACATAGCCCGGGGGCGCGCCGATGAGGCGGGAGACCGAGTGCCGCTCCATATATTCGGACATGTCGAAGCGGATCAGCTCGATGCCGAGGGTCTTGGCGAGCTGCTTCGCCACCTCGGTCTTGCCGACGCCGGTCGGGCCGCTGAACAGGTAATTGCCGATCGGCTTCTCCGCATCGCGCAGCCCGGCGCGGGAGAGCTTGATGGCCGCCGAGAGGGTCTCGATCGCCTTGTCCTGGCCGAAGACCATCGCCTTCAGGTCGCGCTCGAGATTCTTCAGCGTCTCCTTGTCGTCGGCGCTGACGGATTTCGGGGGGATGCGAGCGATCTTCGCCACGATCTCCTCGACATCCCGCAGCGTGACGGTCTTCCTCCGCTTGTTCTCCGGCAGCAGCATGCGGGAGGCGCCGACCTCGTCGATCACGTCGATCGCCTTGTCCGGCAGCTTGCGGTCATGGATGTACTTGGCGGAGAGCTCCACCGCCGCGCGGATCGCCTCCGGCGTGTAGCGGACCTTGTGGTGCTTCTCGTAGTTGGTCTTCAGCCCTTGGAGGATCTTCACCGCATCCTCGAGGTTCGGCTCGTTCACGTCGATCTTCTGGAAGCGGCGGACGAGGGCCCGGTCCTTCTCGAAATAGTTGCGGTATTCCTTGTAGGTGGTGCTGCCGATGCAGCGCAGCGTGCCCTGGGCCAGTGCCGGCTTCAGCAGGTTGCTGGCATCCATCGCGCCGCCCGAGGTGGCGCCGGCGCCGATCACCGTATGGATCTCGTCGATGAAGAGGATGGAGCCCGGCTGCTGCTCCAGCTCGGAGACCACCGCCTTCAACCGCTCCTCGAAATCGCCGCGGTAGCGGGTGCCGGCGAGCAGGCTGCCCATGTCGAGCGCGAAGATGGTGCTCTTCAGCAGCACCTCCGGCACGTCGCCCTCGATGATCCGCTTGGCGAGGCCCTCGGCGATGGCGGTCTTGCCCACGCCCGGATCGCCCACATAGAGCGGATTGTTCTTGGTGCGGCGGCAGAGGATCTGGATGGTCCGCTCGATCTCCTGGTCACGGCCGATGAGCGGGTCGATCTTGCCCTGCTGCGCCTTCTTGTTGAGGTTGACGCAGTAGTTGGAGAGCGCGTCCTGGCTGCGGCCGCCGCGCGGCTTCTCCTCCTTCTCCGCCTCGCCCTCATTGCTGGCGGAGGTGGGGGGGGTGCCCTGCACCGGGCGGTTCTGCGCCCGGCCCGGCGCCTTGGCGATGCCGTGGCTGATGAAGTTCACCGCGTCCAGCCGCGTCATGTCCTGCAGCTGCAGGAAGTAGACGGCGTGGCTCTCGCGCTCGGAGAACAGGGCGACGAGGACATTGGCACCCGTCACCTCGTCCCGGCCGCTGCTCTGCACATGGATGGCAGCGCGCTGCACCACGCGCTGGAAGCCGGCGGTGGGCTTCGGGTCCCCGGCGCGTTCCGTAACCAGCCCGGCCAGGTCCTTGTCGAGGAATTCGGTCAGGTCGCGCTTCAGCTTGTCGTTGTCCACGCCGCAGGCGCGCAGCACGGTCGCCGCGTCGGTATCGTCGGTCAGCGCGAGAAGAAGATGCTCCAGGGTCGCGTATTCGTGCCGGCGCTCATTCGCCAGGCCGAGGGCGCGATGGAGCGTCTGCTCGAGGTTGCGTGACAGCATGCTAGAGACGCTCCCGTTGAAACCCGTCGTGTCGGTCCAACCCCGACGGCGGAGGGGGGTTTCCCCTGGTGGAATCCTGGGCGTTCCCAATCCCTGAAGCGAGCCCCCCGTTCGGCGGGGTGGCATTGCACGGCCGCGGAACAGGCTGGCCCGGCCCGGCGGCCCGGGCAAGCCCAAGCTGCGGCATCCCCGCCCGCCTCACTCCTTTTCGATGGTGCATTGCAGCGGGTGCTGGTTCTGCCGCGCCAAATCCATCACCTGGGTCACCTTGGTCTCCGCGACCTCATAGGTGAAGACGCCGCACACCCCGACCCCGCGGCGATGCACATGCAGCATGATGCGCGTCGCCTCTTCCCGGTTCTTCTGGAAGAAGCGCTCCAGCACATGCACGACGAATTCCATGGGCGTGTAGTCGTCGTTCAGCATCAGCACCTTGTACATCGCGGGCTTCTTGGTCCGCGGACGGGTCTTCACCACCACGCCGGTATTCGGCGTGGTGTCCCCAGGTGTGGTGCCCCCGTTCGGCCGCTTGTCTTGGTCGCTCATCGGATTCCTGCTCGGCGGGCCAGCGCCGTCGCTTGCGGGCATTCCAGGGCCGGCCCCTGCCAGACCCCGGCGGATAAGACTATCGCCGTCGCCCCCCGAAGGTGAAGGGCCACGCGCGGCTGATGCAAGAGGATATGGGCAGAGGATTGAGAAAGCGGAAGGGCCCGGCAGGCCACCCTTCCCCCACCGGGAGAAGGGCGGCCCGGCCGGGCCCTCGATCCGCTCGCCCCGGGCCGGATGGCCCGGGCGACAAGCTGCGACGCTGCCTCAGGCGGCGAGCGGCTTGGAGAATTTCTCAACCGCCACGGTCATCCGGGCGGAGAGCGGAGCGAAGCTGGACTCGGCGAGCTTCAGCGCAGCTTCCTGCAGCTTCGCGGAGTCCGCGAAGGTCTTCTCCAGCGCCGCCTTGGTGAAGGCGGCGTGCAGGTCGGCGGCTTCCTTCAGGGACTTCACCGCGGCGAACGCCTTGGCGTTCTCGATCGCGGTCTCGGACAGGCCCTGGAACAGCGCCAGGGTCTGCTTGCTCAGATCCTGCACGCCGGCGACGTAGAGCTGGGTCGCCTTGGCCACCGCCTCGGCATTGCCCCGGCTGAATTCGGCCACTTCCTCGGCCGCCTTGAACAGGCCCTCGGTCGCCTTGGTCATGTCGGTCACGGTCTTCTCCACGGTAAGGCGCGCGGCGGGCGCGCCGGGTTCGGTCGTCTTCCGGCCGAGGCCAGGGCCGGCCTCGGTGAGCTTCTTCACATCCGCGAGCTTGGCTTCGGCCTTCACGGCTGCGGATTTCGCTTCGGCCTTCACGGCCGCGGGTTTGATTTCGTCGGCAGCCATCGCCCTGTTCCTTGAGCCCGGGGTCCCTGGTCCGGCGCCGCCAGGACGGCCCCGGATGACAGGGCGCCCGGCCGTCGCGGCACGCTCCACAGCGCTTTGCTGCGCTGCAACATGGGCGTTTCTAGGCGGTGCCCAAGACCAAGTGCAAGCGAATTTTGCACCGCAGCACAAATTTGTCGCAGCCGGTCCGGAGCCAGCTTTCGGGTCGGCCGGGGACAGCCCGGGCGGGCCTCAGCTCCGCATATCAGACGACGTCACACCTTCGGTCCGTAAGGTCTTGCCCCTGCAAGGTTCACCTTCCATTCCGCTGGACAGTCAACACTCCGCTTCATAGGCTTCCGCCGGTTCGACGGCCCTCCGGGGGGCAGGGCCGCGAATCGGGGGATAGCATGTTCAGGGACCGCGGTTCGTTGCGCCTGGGGGCCGTGCTGGCCCTGACCTTCGTTTGCGGCCTCGGCGCCGCCAAACCCGCCACCGCCCAGATCGGCAGCGACCGCTACGCCGCCATCGTCGTCGAGGCCCGAAGCGGCAACACGCTGATCGCCGCCAACCCGGACGAGGCCCGCTACCCGGCCTCGCTCACCAAGATGATGACCCTCTACCTGGCCTTCGAGGCGCTGCGCGACGGCCGGCTCAGCCTCTCGACGCCGATCCACGTCTCCTACGAGGCGGCGTCCAAGCCGCCCTCGCGCCTCGGCCTCGTCGCCGGCATGACGCTGACGGCGGAGGAGGCGATGCTCGCCCTGGTCACCAAATCCGCCAACGACGCCGCCGCCGCCCTTGGCGAGCATCTCGGCGGCGGCAGCGAGCAGCGCTTCGCCCAGATGATGACGCTGAAGGCCCGGGCCCTCGGCATGACCCGCACCACCTTCCGCAACGCCTCCGGCCTGCCGGACCTGGAGCAGGTGAGCACGGCGCGGGACATGGCGCTGCTCGGCCGCCGGCTGCAGCAGGATTTTCCGGAGCGCTACAGCTACTTCTCCACCCCCTACTTCGTGTTCCGCGGCCGGACGCATTTCAACCACAACCGGCTGCTGGCCGAATATGACGGCACGGACGGCATCAAGACCGGCTATGTGAACGACAGCGGCTTCAACCTGGTCGCCAGCGCGCAGCGGGACGGGGTGCGGCTGGTGGCGACGGTGTTCGGCGGCCGCAGCAGCCGGGAACGTGACCGCCACATGATGGCGCTGCTGGACCAGGGCTTCGCCCAGATGGGCGTGGCACCCAGCCCGCGCGGCGCGGCCATGGCGCATGCCACCCCGCTGCGCGGCAGCCTGGTCGGCCGGGCGCAGGCGGCGGCGCCGAGCCGCGCCGCCCGTCCGCCCGTGCC
>NZ_JAMZIK010000078.1 GCF_024178315.1 Siccirubricoccus soli
ACGAGGACAGCCGCAGGCTCGGACGACACCGCTGGAAGGTGGAGCGGACCCTGGCCTGGATGCCCGCTTCCGGCGTCTCACCATCCGCTACGAACGACGCGAGGACAGCCACCTCGCCTTCACCACTCTCGCCGCCGCCCTCATCCGCCTGAAGCAGATCAGGCAATTACGTTAGGGGCTCTTAGCCTAAAAGTTGGGCAGGGTGAGGGAAGGGTTGGGCTGCCCGGGAATGGCAGGCGGCTTGACGGCAGGTGAGCCTCCTCCCAGCATTCCGCTCTGCACCAGTATCGGCCCCATGTCCTGCAGGAGCGCCAGCGCGTTGAGGCCAGGGATGGCATCCTGAATCGGCAGCTTGTCGGGGATCTTCCAATCGACCTTGGCGATCTCGGACAGATCCGTATTCATCATTTGCTCCACCGTTTCCGGGGTCGGAAGCGCGGGCGGCATATTGGCCAGGTTGGCCACCTGCTGCGGCCCCATACAGTAAGGGATGGGCGGGACGTTCAGCCGCAGGATGGCCGCGATATGGGCGCGAAACGCTGGCATGTTCACCGCGATGTCGGCAATCCGCCAAATGGCGTTGATGCGGGCCAGGAGATAGAGGTTCGGCAGCAGCGAAGGCATCACGGCCAGCACGGGCAGCCGTACCGAGAGCAGCATGCGGAGCTGCGCCGAAAAATGCGGAATGGCGCCGGGCGCCGTCAGATTGACGCCCATCATCTCCGCAATCGACAGCAGCATGCGGACATTCAGCAGATAGCGCAGGATGCCCATGAGGTTCGGGACCATATAAGGCGGCGGCAGCGGGGCGCCGAAGCCCGGCAGGGCCTTCGGCAGATTCTCCTGGATTCGCAGGCTGGCGTCGAACTGGGAGGGGACGATGTTGAGGCGTGCCCGCAGCAGGGCGCCGATATTCATCAGCATGTGCAGGCCGTTGAGCGGCCCCCAGGGCATGCGGGCGATCAGGGACAGCGCGCTGAGGTCGAGCTTTTCCATGAGCGCGGCCAGAAGCTGCATGGAATGCGGGATTGGGAAGCCGAGCCTCACGGCCACGAGGAACCGCAGATTGGCCAAGACCCCGAGCATCGGCACGCCGTTCAGCAGGGGAATGGGCGGCAGCACCATGGACATTAGTCGCCGCAACAGGTCAGGGGGCAGCGTGGGGTAGCACCCCGCTGGGACGCCCAGGGCTTGGCCGGACGGGATCATGCTGAGGCGCTGCTCGAGCGCCGCCAGATGCGGCGGGATCGGGGCCTGCAGGGTTGGCAGCTGTGTCGCGAGCTTGGCGATGTCGCTGATTGCCTGATGGTCGATACGGTAGTCCATCGCCCGGTCCGCCCGCCTTTCTGCCCTGCCGTTCCACAAGCATACTGTCGCGAGGCTGGGGCGTCAGTGCGCTGGCCTCCTTTCCGGAACGGAGGCGGTCAGACTAGACTACACTGCTGCGTGAGAAGGAGGGGTCCTAATGCCGCCAGCGGCGCGAGTCGGCGATATGGTGCTGCAGGATGGCCCGCACTGCCACGCCCCCATCCATCCCCCGGCGCCCGTCCCCACGCCCGTGCCGCACCCGCCGATGCCGCTCACCATCACGGTCGGCGTCCCGACCGTGCTTATCGGGGGCATGCCGGCGGCGACCGTCACCAGCATCACCCAGCCTTGCATGCTGGCGGCCTGCGTCCCCGGCGGGCCGGGCATGGTGGCCATGGGGTCGGCGACCGTGCTGATCGGCGGGCTGCCCGCGGCTCGAGTTGGGGACATGACGGCCCATGCCGCCTGCGTCGCCGTGATTCCGATGCCGACGGGGAAGATCCTACCGCCGGGCTGCCCGACAGTGATGATAGGCGGCTAAGCCAAGCATGCGTCGCCGCCATTTCGAGGCGTTCCATCCGCTCTGCCCGCATTGCCTGCGCAGCGGCGCGGGAGAGTGGCACCTAGTGCTGGCCCATGTGATGGCGGAGCAGGATGACGACATCCTCTCCGGTATCCTGCAATGTGCCAACCCCGGCTGCCTCCATGAATATCCCATCCTGGGCGGCATTCCGCTGATCGTGCCCGAGCTGCGCCGGACGCTCGGCGAGAGGGCGGTGGAACTGCTGCTGCGGGACGACCTCGACCCGCTGCTGGAAAGCCTGCTGGGCGATGCGGTTGGGCCGGATAGCTGGTTCGACAGCATTCGCCTGACGGCCTCGACCTATGGCTGGGACGGCTATGCCGATCTCGATCCAACGGAGGAGGTTGTGCCGCAAGGGCCCCAGCCTGGAGCCGTGCGGCGTTGCCTGGCACGCCTGCTGGAGCTTTCGCCGGGGGCGACGGGAGGGCTGGTAATTGATACCGGCTGCGGCGCCGGCCGGACGAGTTTTGACTTGGCCGAGCGACATCCCGACGCCCTCGTCCTCGGCTGTGACGTCAATCTCGGCATGCTTCGTCTGGCGCGGCGGGCCGGCGAAGGGCGGATGCGGTATCCGCGGCGCCGCATCGGGTTGGTCTATGACAGGCGCGAATTCGCGCTGTGCCTGCCGGGCGCCGAGCGGGTGGATTTCTGGGCCTGCGATGCGACCAGCCTGCCCTTTGCGCCGGGCCGAGCCGGCCTGGTCGCCGCATTGAACCTGTTCGACTGCGTGCCGGATCCGCGACAATTGCTCGCGGCCTTGGCAGCGCATCTGGCGCCTGGCGGTAGCCTGTTGCTTGCCACCCCGTATGACTGGGCCACCCGGGCGACGCCGGTGACGGCCTGGGTCGGCGGCCATTCCCAACGCGGTGGCACCGCGGGCGCCGCCGAGCCCCTGTTGCGCGCCCTGATCGCGGCACAGCCAGGCTTGACGATCCGGGGAGAGGATCCAGGCTTTCCCTGGCAGACCCGGCTGCATGACCGTTCCGCCGTGGCCTACCGCGCGCATCTGCTGGCGGCGGTGAAGCAGCCCTGATCGCTGCAAGTCGCCGATCGAGGCGCGGGCCAGCCCTGCCAGAACGCCAGTCCTTGGCCAAGGACCAAGGGTAGGGCGCATGGCGCGCCTCCGGGCAGCTGCTTGCCCAAGGAAGGGGCAAGGGGACCCGCCACGGCGAGTCCGGCCTTGCCAGCCGGTGGCACGGCGATTGCGATACCTCCTGCATGAGCGCAACCCTGCATTCCCCCCAAGATCGCGGTGGCCCAGCCCAGCCCCTGCTGCTCCTCAACGGCTTGAAGAAGCATTTCCCCATCCGTGGCGGCGTGTTCGGTGCGACGGTGGCGACAGTCCGTGCCGTGGATGGCGTTTCCTTCGCCGTCCGCAAGGGCGAGACGCTGGGCATCGTCGGCGAGAGCGGCTGCGGCAAGTCCACCACCGCTCGGTTGCTGATGCGTCTGATGGATCCGGACGCCGGCGAAATGGTGTTCGATGGCGAAGGCGTAGGGCAGGCCAGCCAGACAGGGGGCATCCCGCTGAAGGATTATCGGCGGCAGGTGCAAATGGTCTTCCAGGACAGCTATGCCTCGCTGAACCCCCGCCTGCCGATCGAGGACAGCATCGCCTTTGCCCCCAAGGTGCATGGCGTGCCGGGGCCGGAGGCGCGGCAGCGAGCGCGGGAATTGCTTGCCGCGGTCGGGCTTTCCCCGAGCCAATTCGCTCGGCGCTACCCGCATGAGCTTTCGGGCGGCCAGCGGCAGCGGGTGAACATCGCCCGGGCGCTGGCACTGCAGCCACGCCTGGTGCTGCTGGACGAGCCGGTCTCCGCCCTCGACAAATCGGTCGAGGCACAGGTTCTGAACCTGCTAATGGATCTGAAGGAAAAATTCGGCCTTACCTATGTCTTCATCAGCCACGATCTGAACGTGGTGCAGTACATCTCCGACCGTGTGCTGGTGATGTATTTGGGTCAGGTGGCGGAGCAGGGGCCGGTGGACGCCATTTACGAGCGGCCGGCGCATCCCTACACCCAGGCCCTGCTGGCGAGCCGGCCGAGCATGGATCCGACCAGACGACGCACTGAGCCGCCCCTGACGGGCGACCCGCCCAACCCCATCAACCCGCCTTCCGGGTGCCGTTTCCGCACCCGCTGCCCCTTCGCCGAGGCGGTCTGCGCGGAGCGGGCGCCGATCGCGGCCGATCTTGGCGGCGGGCATGAGGCAGCTTGCCATATGGCGGCGCCTGGCAGCGGGCACAGCAAGGCTGGGAGGCTGGCGGCATGAGCGAAGTTCTGGAGCGCCCGGTTGTGAGCAGCACCTCGGCATCGCCCCTCATCACCATGCGCGATGTGCATGTGCGCTTCGTGACGCGCGACCGCACCGTCCATGCGGTGAACGGGGTGGATCTCGACCTCGCCGCCGGCGAGGTGCTCTGCATCCTCGGTGAGAGCGGCTCCGGCAAATCCGTCACGATGCGTGCCCTGATGAAGCTGCTGCCGCGGACGGCCAAGGTCTCCGGCCGCATCGAGGTGGCCGGGCGCGACGTGACCGCGATGAGCGGGGGCGAATTGCAGGATTTCCGCGGCAGCGACGTGGCGATGATCTTCCAGGAGCCGATGACGGCGCTGGACCCGGTCTTCACCATCGGCCGACAGATTGCCGAGACGGTGCAGCGGCATGAGAGGCTATCCCGCGCCGCCGCCATGGCTCGGGCGTTGGAATTGCTGGAGCTGGTACAGATTCCCTCGGCCAAGCGCCGACTGGAAGCCTACCCGCATGAGCTCTCCGGCGGGCTGCGGCAGCGCGCCATGATCGCTGTCGCCCTGGCCTGCAAGCCGAAGCTGCTGCTGGCGGACGAGCCGACCACGGCGCTGGATGCCACGGTGCAGATCCAGGTGCTGCTGCTGCTGCGCAAGCTGCAGGAACAGCTCGGCATGGGCGTCGTCTTCGTCACTCACGACCTCGGAGTAGCAGGCGAGATCGCCGACCGGGTGGCGGTGATGTATGCCGGGCGGGTGGTGGAGGAGGGGCCGGTGGGCGCCCTGATGAAGGAGCCGTTGCATCCCTATCCGCGCGGTCTGCTGGGCGCGACGGTGCATGGCGGCATGCGCGGCCAGCGGCTGACCACCATCCCCGGCGCCCCGCCGAGCCTGGAGACCCTGCCGGTCGGTTGCCCCTTTGCCCCGCGCTGCACCGAGGCGGAGGAGGCTTGCATAGCCGGCGACATCGCGCCGCGGCACCCGGTGCCGGACCGCATGGCGCGCTGCCTGCACGTGGCGGCCAGGTAGCGCGGCTCCTCCGCAGGCACCAGCCGGGGCGCTTCGGGCCGAGCCGGCTGGCGGATCGGGGCCGTCGTCGGTGGGCCCTCCGGTGTTGCAGGCGGGCCGGATCCGTGTCGGCTTCCGGGCATCGGCTCTGCTACGCTCCTCCCAAGAACAGGGAGGAGTCCATGCAGGAAATCGGCGGCCGCGTGCGGCGCAACACCATCGGCGACGCGGTCCGGCGGGCCGGCGCCCGGTTCCGGGACCGCCCGGCGCTGCGCTTCGGGGAGCGCAACTGGTCCTTCGCTGCCCTGGACCAGGCAGCGGACCGTGTCGCCCGCTTCCTGCTGGCGGAGGGGCTGCAGCCGGGCGACCGCGTCTGCGCCTTCGGCCGTAACAGCGATGCTTATCTTCTGCTCTGGCTGGGTTGCGCCCGTGCCGGCCTCGTCCATGTGCCGGCGAATTTCGCCCTGACGGCGACGGAGCTTGACTACATCCTCCGGCAATCGGGGGCGTCGGCGCTCTTCACGCAGCCTGCCTTGGAGACGATCGCGGGTGCGGCGGGCGGCGAATTGCTGCGTGGCACGCTGGATGTGGGGCAGAGGGCGCGAGACATTCTCGCCATCGCCCTGGATGCAGGCTGGGATGTCGGCCCGCCGCCCGGAGAGCAGGTGAGCGAGGAGGACCTTGTCCAGCTTCAGTACACCTCCGGCACCACCGGCCTGCCGAAGGGTGCGATGATGACACACCGCGCCCTGCTTGCTGAATATGCGAGCTGCATCGTCGAGCTTGAGATGCTGCGCCACGACCGGTGCCTCGCAGCGCTGCCGCTCTATCACACGGCGCAGATGCACGCCTTCACCATGCCGGCACTGCTGAATGGCGGCTTCACCCTGCTCATCGAGGCGCCGCAGCCTGCTTTGGTACTGGAGCTGATCGAGCGCGAGCGCATCACGACCTTCTTCGCGCCGCCTACCGTCTGGATCAGCCTGCTACAGCATCCCGACTTCGCCAGGCGGGACCTTTCCAGCCTGCAGAAGGTGCAATACGGCGCCTCCATCATGCCGGTCCCGGTGCTGCAGGAACTGCGGCGCCGCCTTCCCGGCGCCCGGCCCTTCAACTGCTATGGCCAGAGCGAGATCGCCCCGCTCGCCACCGTGCTTCGGCCCGAAGAGCACGAGGCCCGCCCCGGCTCGGTTGGGCGCCCGGTGCTGAATGTGGAGACGCGGGTGGTGGATGCCGAGATGCGCGACGTGGCGCCGGGCGAGCGAGGCGAGGTGGTGCACCGCTCGCCGCAGCTTCTCCTCGGCTATTGGAACATGCCGGAGGAGACGGCGAAGGCCTTCGAGGGGGGCTGGTTCCACAGCGGCGATGTCGCAACCATCGATGTGGAGGGCTATCTCTCGATCGTCGATCGCACCAAGGACCTCATCAATACCGGCGGTGTGCTGGTGGCGAGCCGGGAGGTGGAGGAGGCGCTCTTCACCCATCCGGCAGTGGCGGAGGTGGCTGTCATCGCCGTGCCCGATCCGAAGTGGATTGAGGCAGTGGCGGCCGTCGTGGTGCTGCGGGCCGATGCGCCGGCGGAGGTGGAGGTGGCGTTGCTCGCCCATGCCAGGGAACGGCTTGCGCCCTACAAGGTCCCGAAGCGGATCATCATCGCCGAGTCGCTGCCCAAGAATACGGCCGGCAAGTTGCTGAAGCGGGAGCTGCGGCAGATCTATGCAGGCACTGCGAGCGGTGCGTTGGGGGCTGGCTGACGGGGTGGCTGGAAGCGCCTAGAGCATATCCGATCAGATGGAATCATCTGATCGGATTTCTTGCCC
>NZ_JAMZIK010000079.1 GCF_024178315.1 Siccirubricoccus soli
GGGGGCTGGCTGACGGGGTGGCTGGAAGCGCCTAGAGCATATCCGATCAGATGGAATCACCTGATCGGATTTCTTGCCCTAGAGCAGATCGCTGTAGGGCGGCATCGCCCGAAGGCGTGAATCTGCTCTGCAAACAGAGGCGTAGAGCGTTTTCGGTGAACGCATGTAAACCGAAAACGCTCTAGAAAACGCAAGATCTGGAGCAGCCTCCGGCCTGATGGATCACGCCATGATCCATCAGGCCGGAGGCTGCTCTAGGCTTTGCCGAGGAGAGGAGCCTGATGATGCCGACCAACCTGCCCCTGCCGGAAGCCGACCCCGCGACCAGCGCCACCGTCAAGGATTGGCTGGCGCGCTTCGCGGCCT
>NZ_JAMZIK010000008.1 GCF_024178315.1 Siccirubricoccus soli
ATCGTGAAGGCGAGCGCCGGGGTGAAGACGGCGAAGGAGCTGGACGGCGCCACCATCTGCGTGCAGCCCGGCACCACCACCGAGCAGAACCTGGCGGAATGGGCACGGTCCAACCAGGTCCGCTTCACCCCCGTGGTGATCGAGACGCTGGCGGAGGTGACCGCGGCCTATCTGGCCGGCCGCTGCGACTCCTACACCACCGACGTCTCCGGCCTCGCCGCGCTGCGGGCCGCCCAGGGCCGGCCGGAGGACCACGTCATCCTGCCCGAGGTGATCAGCAAGGAGCCGCTGGCGCTGGCAGTGCGCCAGGGCGATGCCCGCTTTGCCGACATCGTCCGTTGGACGCATTTCCTGCTGCTCTCGGCGGAGGAATTCGGCATCACCCAGGCCAATGTCGACCAGATGCTCAACGATCCACGGCCGGAGGTGCAGCGCATGCTGGGCAAGTCCGGCGGCCTCGGCCCGATGCTTGGCCTGTCCGAGAATTGGGGCGTGGCGGTGCTGAAGGCCACCGGCAATTACGGGGAGATCTTCCAGCGCAGCCTGGCCCCCCTCGGCATCCAACGCGGCCCCAATGCGCTGTGGAACGCGGGCGGGCTGCAATACTCGCCCCCCTTCCGCTGAGGGTGCGGCGGCCGGCGGGGCACGCCCTGCCGGCCCGCCACCCGCCTGCCCGGGGCAGGAGGCGGCCGCAAGCGGTCCTTCCTGCCCCGGGCTCTCCGGTCGCCTGCTTCAGGCTTTTCGGTGGTCGTCCCCTGGCGACCACGCCCCAGCGAGGACGCCCGCCTCATGTCCGACGCCGCCATCGATCCACGCAGCCTGCGGGCCCCGCCGAAGCGGCCCATCCGCCTGTCCTGGTCCGATGAAAGGGTGCGTGCCATCGTCTGGCAGGTGCTGGTCGTCGGCGTCATCGGCTTCATCCTGTGGTGGCTGTGGTCGAACACGGTCCACAACCTGGAAGTCCGGCGGATCGCCACCGGCTTCGGCTTCCTCGGCCGCGAGGCCGGGCTGCCCATCGCCGAGCACGTCATCGACTACAGCCCGACCGACACCTATTTCCGCGCCCTGCTGGTCGGCCTCCTCAACACGCTGAAGGTCGCCGTCATCGGCATCGTGCTGGCGACCATCCTCGGCACGCTGATCGGCGTCGCTCGGCTGTCGAAGAACTGGCTGCTGGCCAAGCTGGCGGCGGTCTATGTCGAGGTGATCCGCGACCTGCCGCTGCTGCTGCAGCTGCTGTTCTGGTACGCCATCCTGCAGGGGCTGCCGGGGCCGCGCCAGGCGCTGCACCCGGCGGCGGGCGTCTTCCTCTCCAACCGCGGGCTGAAGCTGCCTTGGATCGAGTGGCAGGATGCGCACAGCTTCGCCCTGCTCGCCTGCCTGCTCGGCGCCGTCATCACCTGGCTCTACCGCCGTGCCGTTCTGGCGCGGCAGATGCAGGACGGCCAGCCGCGCCGGGTTTGGCCGGTGGCGCTCGGCCTGATGCTGGTTCTGCCCATCGGCGTCTGGTTCGCAGCGGGGGCGCCCTGGGCGGTGGACTGGCCGGAACTGCGCGGCTTCAATTTCCGCGGGGGCCTCACCGTCTCCCCGGAATATTTCGCGCTGCTGCTCGGGCTGGTGATGTACACCGCCGGCTTCATTGCGGAAATCGTCCGCGCCGGCATCCTGGCGGTGCCGCAGGGGCAGTGGGAAGCGGCCCAGGCCCTCGGCCTGCATCCCGGCCAGGTGCTGCGGCAGATCGTGCTGCCCCAGGCGCTGCGCGTCATCGTCCCGCCGATGACCAGCCAGTACCTGAACATCACCAAGAACAGCTCCCTGGCGGTGGCGATCGGCTACCAGGACATCGTCTCCATCGCCAACACCACGCTGAACCAGACCGGCCAGGCGATCGAGGGGATCGCCATCATCATGCTGGTCTATCTCAGCATCAGCCTGTCCATCTCGCTGTTCATGAACTGGTACAATGCGCGCATCGCGCTGGTGGAGAGGTGACGGCGATGCCCGCATTGTCCTTCCCTGGCTTCGCTGGCCCAAGGTCCAGCTACCCCGTCCCTGGCTTCGCTGGCCCGAGGGCCAGCTACGCGGCGCGCATTGCGCTGGTGGAGCGCTGAGCCGATGAGCGACATCACGCTGAACGCCACCGCCGCCGCGCCGGAAGCCGCGCCGCGCAGCCCGCCCATCAGCCAGGTGGGGCTGCTGGCCTGGCTCAGGGCCAACCTCTTCTCCGGCTGGCTCTCCACCCTCGTTACCCTGGCGCTGGCCTATCTCATCATCCGCTGGGCGGCGGGCTTCGTCGAATGGGGCATCCTCAACGCCGTCTGGTCGGTGCCGAACAACCAGACCCAGGCCTGCCGCGACCTGAAGGGCATCGGCGCCTGCTGGGCGGTGGTGACGGAGAAGCATCGCTTCATCCTCTTCGGCACCTACCCCTTCGAGGAGCATTGGCGCCCCGCCCTTTGCATCCTGCTCTTCATCGGGCTCTACGTCGTCTCCGCCATGCGGCGCTTCTGGCGCAAGGAGCTGGCCTTCGTCTGGGCCGGGGTGCTGGCGCTGATCGGCGTGCTGATGTGGGGCGGCGTGCTCGGCCTGCCCTATGTGCCGCAGGAGCGCTGGGGCGGCCTCGTCATCACCCTCATCCTCGCCACCTTCGGCCTCGCCTTCGCCTTCCCGCTGGCGATCCTGGTGGCACTCGGCCGGCGCTCGAAGCTGCCGGCCATCAAGGCGATCTGCGTGCTGTATGTGGAGCTGATCCGCGGCGTGCCGCTGATCTCGCTGCTCTTCATGGCCAGCGTGATGTTCCCGCTCTTCCTGCCGGAAGGGATGAACATCGACAAGCTGCTGCGCGCCCAGATCGCCATCATCCTCTTCGCCGGCGCCTATCTGGCGGAGGTGGTGCGCGGCGGGCTGCAGGCCCTGCCCAAGGGCCAGTACGAGGCGGCCGACGCGCTGGGGCTGAGCTACTGGCAGAAGACCGGCTTCATCATCCTGCCGCAGGCGCTGCGCCTGGTGATCCCGCCGCTGGTGAACACCTTCATCGGCTTCTTCAAGGACACCTCCCTGGTCCTCATCATCGGCATCTTCGACCTGCTGACGGCGGGCAAGACGGCGATCATCGAACCGGCCTGGCAGGGCTTCGGCATCGAGGTCTATGTGACCGTCGGCGCCATCTACTTCGTCTTCTGCTTCGCGATGAGCAAATACAGCCAGGGGCTGGAGGCGGAGCTGAACCGCCATCGGCGTCGCTGAAAGGACCCCGCAGGATGAGCGAGACCCTCGACCAGATCGCCTCCGCCGCCCGCACCGATGCGCCGCCGGCCATCGTGCTGGACAAGGTGAACAAGTGGTTCGGTAGCCTGCATGTGCTGCGCGACGTCAGCCTGACCGTCGCCCTCGGCGAGCGGGTGGTGGTCTGCGGCCCCTCCGGTTCCGGCAAATCCACCCTCATCCGCTGCATCAACCGGCTGGAGACGCATCAGGAGGGCCGAATCCTCGTCAACGGGATCGAGCTCTCGGACGACGTCAAGGCGCTGGACGACATCCGCCGCGAGGTCGGCATGGTGTTCCAGAGCTTCAACCTCTTCCCCCACCTCACCATCCTCGAGAATTGCACCCTGGCGCCGATCTGGGTGCGCCGGATGCCGAAGAAGCAGGCGGAGGAGCTGGCGATGGAATACCTGACCCGGGTGCGCATCCCGGAGCAGGCAAAGAAGTATCCCGGCCAGCTCTCCGGCGGGCAGCAGCAGCGCGTCGCCATCGCCCGCGCGCTCTGCATGAAGCCGAAGATCATGCTGTTCGACGAGCCGACCTCGGCGCTCGACCCGGAGATGATCAAGGAGGTGCTGGACACCATGGTCAGCCTGGCCGAGATGGGCATGACCATGATCTGCGTGACGCATGAGATGGGCTTCGCCCGGCAGGTCGCCGACCGCGTGGTGTTCATGGACCGCGGCGAGATCGTCGAGATGGGCACCCCGGCACAGATCTTCGAGACCCCGCAGACCGACCGGCTGAAGCTGTTCCTCAGCCAGATCCTGCGAGGACACTGACCTTATCCCCGCGACATCGCTGCGCGACGTCGCGGGGGCCCCGGAGTCGCCTGACAAGCGGTGCATCGCACAGCCTGGCACGGCAAAGCCACGCCAGGGCAACGGGCGGCGCGGTGCCGCGGCGGGCGCTCAGGGTCGGAGAGACTCCGGCCGGTCCTCAGCCCGGCGCCCAGCCATAGACGCGCTGCACGCTGCCGCCCATCAGCATGGCCTTGTCGCTCTCGGACAGGCGCTCGTTCAGGCGGAAGGCATCGACGCCCTCGCGGTAGCTCAGCAGCGCCACGGCGCGGGTCCAGTCGGTGCCCCAGCAGCAGCGCTCCAGGCCGAAGGCCTCGAAGATCCGCGCCAGGTTCGGCCAGATGTCGGGATAGGGATAGGGCGTCTTCGCCAGGGTGCAGGCGCCGGTGATCTTCACCGCCACATTCGGGCGCGCGGCCAGGGCCAGCAGTTCCGGCAGCGCCGCCCATGGCTGCTCCGGCGCCGGCGGGTGGAAGGGCTGAGGCAGGCCCAGATGGTCGATGACGATCTGCGTGTCCGGATACAGCCGCGCCATCTCCAGCACCTGCGGCAAGCGGCCATAGGCCAGCAGGTTCAGCGCCAGCCCGTGCTTCGCCGCCGCCGCCAGCACGCGCCCCAGGCCCGGATCGGCGGGGTCCGTCGAGACGCCCGGCCGCATCATCACCCGGATGCCGACCGTGCCCTTCTGCGCCTTCCAGTCGGCAATGGTCTCCGCCACCCCCGGATCCCGCGGGTCCACCGGCTTGATGAGCGCGAAGCGCGTCGGGTGCTTCGCATGCTCCTGCACCGCGTAGCTGGCATCGTAGCGGTACATGGAATGGACGGAGACGAGCAGCGCGCCATCCACGCCCACCTCGTCCATCGCCGCCACCATCTGGTCGCCCGTCACCTCCGGCGGCCCGGCCAGCGCATCCACCCAGGGCCGCCCCGGATGGTTGCGCTCATAGACATGCACCTGTGCATCGATGATCGGCATCAGCCTTCTCCTCCCCTGAGGCGTCCCCGGCACTGCCGCCACGCTCCGGCCGAGAGCCGGTCACCCCGCGGGGCCGCGTAGCCGCCGGCGGGATTCAGAGCAGCGGACCGAGCAGGCGCCCCCCGGGCAGAGGGTAGGGCGCCCCGGTCGTCCCTGGAAAGGTCAGCGGCAGGCGCCGGGCGACGCGAGCCGCCAGCACGCCGAAGGCCTGCGCCTCCAGCGCATCCCCGTTCCACCCCGCCACCTCCACCGGCCGCACCGGCCCCTCCAGCACCCCGGCCAGGGCCCGCATCATCGCCGGGTTGCGCCTTCCGCCGCCGCAGACCAGCCAGTGCAGCGGCGGGTCCGGAAAGTGCCGCGCCGCCGCCGCCACGCAGACGGCCGAGAAGGCCACCAGCGTCGCCGCGCCATCCTCGGGAGAGAGCTCCCCTGCCCCCGCCTCCTTCAGCGCCCGGTCGAAATCCAGCCGGTCGAGGGATTTGGGCGGCGGCGCGGCCAGGTAGGGGTGGGCCATCAGCCGCGCCAGCACGGCGCCATCCGCCTGGCCGGCCAGGGCCAGGCGGCCGTCCTTGTCGTAATCGCGGCCGGCGGATTTCCGCGCCCAGTCGTCCAGCGGCCCATTGGCCGGGCCGGTATCGAAGGCCAGCAGCGCCCCGTCGGCGCCGATCCAGGTGACATTGCCGACCCCACCGAGATTGAGCACCGCCAGCGGCTTCGGCAGGGAGCGCGCCAGGGCGGCATGCACCACCGGCACCAGCGGCGCCCCCTGGCCGCCGGCGGCCACATCGGCGCTGCGGAAATCATAGGCCACGGAAAGCCCGGTGCGCCGGGACAGCGCCATGGCATCCCCCACCTGCCAAGTCCGCCCCGGCACCCGGGCCTCCGCCCCCGCCGCATTGCCGCCCGGCCGGGCCGGGGGCGGGCGGTGCAGGATGGTCTGGCCATGGAAGCCGAGCAGGTCGGTCTCCTCCCGCATCTGCTCCCAGACCTGCTCGCGCAGCCGCTGTACCGCCTCGGCATGGCGTTCCGTCAACCGGGCGACGCACTCCGCCAGGAAGGCATCGCCCGGCTCCAGCCCCTCCGCCAGGTCCAGCAGCCGGCGCAGGTCGCGCCGCAGGGCCGGGGCATAGGGCAGGGTCAGGGTGGGCCCGACGCGGCCGATCATCTCGCCATCGGTCTCGATCCAGGCGGCGTCCACGCCGTCCAGGGAAGTGCCGCTCATCAGGCCGATGGTTCTAAGCATCCCTCCCCTGTGCTACGGGGGCGGCCCCATTGCCAAGCCCCGAAGCGAAATCCAGCGCATGAGCGACTTCCTGCACGAGGCCGAAACGCGCGGCTTCATCCACCAGATCACCGACCGCGAGGCGCTGGCGGCGCGGCTCAGGGCCGGGGTGCTGCCGGGCTATATCGGCTTCGACTGCACGGCGGACAGCCTGCATGTCGGCAGCCTGATGCAGATCATGCTGCTGCGGCTGCTGCAGCGCACGGGACACAAGCCGGTGGTGCTGATGGGCGGCGGCACGACCAAGGTCGGCGACCCCTCCTTCCGCGACGAGGCGCGGCCGCTGCTGGACGATGCCGCCATCGAGCGCAACAAGGCCGGCATCCGGAAGGCCTTCGAGCCCTTCCTGCACTTCGGCGAGGGCTCGACCGATGCGGTGATGCTGGACAATGCCGAATGGCTGGACCAGCTCCGCTACATCCCCTTCCTGCGCGATGTCGGCCGCCACTTCAGCGTCAACCGCATGCTGACCATGGACAGCGTGCGGCTGCGCCTGGACCGGGAGCAGAATCTCAGCTTCCTCGAATTCAACTACATGCTGCTGCAGAGCTACGATTTCGCGGAGCTCCGCCGCCGCTACGGCGTCGCGATGCAGATGGGCGGCTCCGATCAATGGGGCAACATCGTCATGGGCGTCGAGCTGTGCCGCCGCATGGATGGGGCCGAGGTCTTCGGCGTGACGACGCCGCTGCTCACCACCGCCTCCGGCGCCAAGATGGGCAAGACCGCGGCCGGCGCCGTCTGGCTGAATGCCGAACGGCTCAGCCCCTATGACTACTGGCAGTTCTGGCGGAACACCGAGGATGCCGATGTCGGCCGCTTCCTCGGCCTCTTCACCGAGCTGCCGATGGGGGAGGTCCGCCGCCTGGGCGCCCTGGCCGGCGCCGAGGTGAACGAGGCGAAGAAGGTGCTGGCGACCGAGGCGACCGCCCTGCTGCATGGCCGCGCCGCGGCGGAGCAGGCGGCGGAGACCGCCCGCCGTGCCTTCGAGCAGGGCGAGGCGGCGGAGACCCTGCCGAGCCTCGCCCATGCGCTGCCCGCCAGCGTGGTGGATCTGCTGGCGGCGGCGAAGCTGGTGGCCAGCAAGGGCGAGGCGCGGCGGCTGATCGCCCAGAACGGCGTCCGGCTGAACGACGCGCCGGTGACCGATCCGCAGGCCATGGTGACGGCGGCCGAGCTGCGCGACGGCGCGGCCAAGCTCAGCCTCGGCCGCAAACGGCACATCCTGGTGCGGCCGGGCTAACGCCCCGCAAAACCGCTGCGCGGCTTTGGGGGGCCCGGGGTCGCTGGAGTCCCGGGCCCTCGCCCAACCTTCCGCAGCCTAGAGCAGATCGCGTTCAGAGGGAATCATCTGAACGCGTGAAGATGCTCGCAAAACAACGGCCTAGAGCATGCTGCGTGAGCGCAAGCGAACGCAGCATGCTCTAGCCGCGGAAGGGCAATGGGCGGCGGCGAGACAGCCGCACTCAGTCCAGCCAGGCGCCCGGCAGGAGGCGCTGCGCGCCCGCACCCGGCTGCGTTTCAGCCCCATGGGTTGAGCCCGCCGCCTCACGCCGGGGTCCAGGGATCGTTGTTGCCGACGCCCCTCCGGCGTAGGTCCAGGGGCAGCGCCCCTGGTGGGGCGAAGCCCCCTACCTGTCTATCCCCGTCTGCGGCTGTCCCGTCCCCGGCGGCGTCTCGCTGGGCCGCAGGCCGAAAATGCCGCGCAGGAAGCCCGGCGTCAGCGCCGCCAGCGGGTTCACCGAGACATCCGGGTCCGCCAGCCGGCCCCGCACCTGATAGGTGCCGGCGAAGACCCCGCCCCCCGCCTCCGGGCTGAACAGCCGGCCGAGCAGCGGAATGTTGCCGAGCAGGGTGTTGAAGACATAGGCCGGCACGATCGTGCCCTCGACATCGATCATCCCCGCCCGCCGGCCGATCCGCCCCTTGGCGGTCACGCCCAGCGAGGCGGAGAAGGCCCTGGCATCCCGCAGCACCAGCTCCCCCGGCGTCAGGCTGAAGGGGGCGACCAGCCGGGCGAAGACCAAGCCACGCCCGCCCTGCATCGCCTCCACCAGCCCGTAGAGCGTCATCGCCTGCAGCAGCTTGGCTGCCGCCGGCGCCTCCCGCACCACGAATTGCTCCAGCTCCGCCGTGCCGGTCAGCGGCGCGCCCGGCCGCAGCTCCCGGTAGCTGGCGGTGACGTTCAGCCGCCCGCCCTGGACGGAATCCAGCACGTCCAGCGCGCGCAGCAGCGCCCCGCCATCCTCGGCGGCGATCCGCAGCAGCCGCTCCTCCCCACGCGGGGCGAGGCTGAGGTTGAACCGCCCGGTCGCGCCCCCTGCCAGGGGCGAAGCGGTGTGGCCTTCCACCTGCGCCTCCCGCAGCAGGCCGCGGCTGTCGGTGCGGCCGGTGGCCTGCACGGCGAAGAGGGTCCGCCCCTCCCCCATCGTCATCCGCTCGAAGCCGAGATCGAGGGCCAAGGGCGGGTCCTCTGCGGCGGGGGGCGACGGGCCGGCGTGCCCCTCCTCCGCGGCCAGCACCGGCCGCAGGTCGAAGAGCGGGCCGCGCAGTACCGCCTGCCAGGGCGCCCCGGCCCGGGCCGGGCGCCGCACCTCCCCCTGGAAGCGGGAGGCGCCGAGCGCCGCCTCGGCCAGCTCGAACCGCTCCAGCCGCGCGGCGGGGCCGAGCAGGGCACGGCCGCGGAGCAGCAGCTCCGGCGCCTCCACCCGGATGCCATCGGCGGATTGCAGCGTGTCTCCCTGCAGCCGCAGCACCGCCTCCGCCTGGCCCATCACCCCAGCGGGCTTGCGCCAGCCCAGCCCTTCCAGCGCCAGCCGCGCCTCCCGCAGATCGCCGCGCAGCATGGCGCGGCCTTCGCCGCTGCGGCGCTTCTCCAGCCGCGCCTCCACCGCCACCGGCCCCTCCAGCAGGCCGAGCGTCTCGAGCCCGAGGGCGGCAAGCTGCCCCTGGTCCAGCCTGCCGGTCATGGTGGCGCGCTCCACCACCTGGCTGGCCGGGCCGTTGCGGAAATCCATCTCCACGCCGAGGCGCACCGGGGCCGCCAGCAACTGGCCCTCGCCGCTGGCGCGCAGCCCGGCGGTGGTCACCGAAAGGTCCAGCGCCAGCCGGTCCAGCGCCTGACCGGCCAGGACGTTCTGCAGCCGCCCCTCCGTCACCTTGCCCTCGGCGGTCAGCCGCAGCTCCTCCAGCGGCAGATCGTTCAGCAGCGGCAGGCCGACGGTCAGCCGCGCCTCCACCTGCCCGGTCCCCTGCAATTCCAGCTTCCGCCGCTCGAACAGCTTCAGCCGGGGGTGACGGAGGATCTGCAGCACATCGGGCAGCGGGCCGGCCAGATGGAAAGCCATCTCCGCCATGGGCGGCTCGCTGCCCAGGTTGAAGAAGCGGACCTGGCCATCCCGCAGCTCCAGCCCCCCGCGCTGGCTCTCGCCCAGCATCTGCCGGCCCCCCTGGCTGTGCAGGGTGATCTCCGTCGGGGAGAATTCCGCAATGCCGCCGACGCCCTGCACCGGCGGCACCGGGCGCAGCCAGTGCACCACCGCCTCGCTCGCCTCCACCCGGCCGCGCAGCCCGGTCAGGGCGAAGCCGCCCAGATCGGCGCCGAGCCGGCCTTCCAGGTGCCAGGTGCCGTTGCGCGCCTGGCCGGCGATGACGTTCTGGGTGATCCAGTTCCGCGCGCCAGGGGCGATGCCCACGGGCCAGTAGCCGGCGAGATCGGCGAAATTCATCCGGTCCAGCGTCAGGTCCAGCGTACCTTGCCACGCCCCCTCCGCCAGCGCCGCGCTGCCCACCGCGCCGAGGGTCGGCCCGGCCGGCCCCGGCAGGCGCAGCGCCAGCCGCTCCAGCCGCAGCGCCTCAGGCGTGGCGGCGGCGACGAGTTCCAGGCTCTCCGTCGCCAGCCGGCCGGCCTCGCCCAGCCCCAGCACTGCCCGGTCCAGGGCGAGGTCGAGCCGCGCCTCCCGCCAGGCTGCGGTCTCCAGCCCCTCGGGCGCGGCGAGGTTCAGGCGCAGCCGCGCCCCTCGCAGCTGCCCGGCCGGCAGGGCGGCCAGCAGGGCGGCGCGCGCCTCCGGCGCCAGCCCGGGCGGCCAGAGCCGGGGCAGCCGCTCCGCCGCCAAGGGGGAGCTGCGCAGATCGAGCTGCGCCTGCCACCCCGCCTCGCCCTTCTGCGCCGTGCCGGTGGCGCTGAGGCGTGGCCCTTCGGGCAATTCCAGCTCCGCCGCCGCCAGCCGCAGCGCCCGCGTCCCGCCTTCCAGCCGGGCGGAGAAGCCGGCGATGGGCAGCCGCGCGGTGCCGAGCTCGATCTCCCCCGCCCCGCCCTGCAGCCCGATCTCCACCGCCTCCGGCCGCCCCCGCGCATCGAAGCTCGCCCCGGCGGAGAGGGCGAGCGGCGCGTCCAGCGGGCGGAGCGGGGCGAGTTCCGGCCAGATCCCGGCCAGCTCCGAGGGGCGCAGCGCCGGCAGGGCGATCCGGGCGCGGAGCTGCATCGGCGTGCCCTCCGCCGCGCCGGAGAGGCGCACCGGCATCACCACCTCCCCGGCATGGAAGGTGGCCTGCCCCTCGCCCGCCAGCCCGCCGCCGGCGGCGCGGCGCAGGTCGAGCACCGGGTCGGCGAGGCTCCAGCGCCGGCCGGTTGCGATCTCCGCCAGCACCACCTCCCCGCCATTCACCCGGAGGCGGCGCAGCGCGGCATAGGCGGCGCTCTCCGAGGCGGGCTGCATCAGCGCCGCCAGCAGGCCGAGCGCATCCGGCGCCGGCTCGGCCTCCGGCGCCGCCACCACCTCCGGCGGCGGGTTGAGGGTGAGGCCGAGGGAGCCGTCCGGCCGCAGCAGCACCAGCACCCGGGGCTGCCGCAACTCGATGACCGAGGGCGCCACCATGCCGCGCAGCAGGGCGCGGGCCGAAAGCGTCACCGCCGCATCCGGCAGCTCCACCCGCGGCGTGCCATCGGCATCCCGCAGCACGACGTTGCGCAGCACGATGTCGAGCGGCGCGGCGCTGCCGCCGCGGAACCCCTCCCAGGCGATATCCGCCCGGCCGATGGAAAGCTTCGCCTCGCCGAGGCCCGCATTGGCCGCCGCCTCGATCCGCCGGGCCAGGGCCGGCACCTCCAGCGGGCCCTGCGCCAGCCGCCAGGCCAGGACGCCGAGGCAGAGGCCGAGCCCGACCAGCAGGCCGAGTACCAGGTTGCAGGCCCGGGGGACCCAACGCAGCGCTTGACCGCGGGCGCCGCTCACCCTTTCCCTCCCTCATGTCCTTGCCATCCGGCCCCCGGCGCCTGCCCCGCCCCTTCGATCCCGACGCCGTCGACCGGCTGGTGGAACGCTTCGCCGAGCGCGGCGATGCCTGCCGCGCCTATGCCGCCAGCGCCGAGGGCGCGGCGCTGCTCGCCCGGCTGGGCGGCAACTCCCCCTACCTCGCGGATCTCGCGGTGCGCGAAGCGGCCACCCTGCTGCGAATCGCGGAGCGCGGGCCGGACGAGGCCTTCGCCCTGGCGCTCGATCCGCTCGGCCGGGCCGATCCCGGCGCCGGGCGGGACGGCGTGGCGGCGCTGCTGCGGCAGGTCAAGCGTCAGGGCGCGCTGATCGTCGCGGTCGCCGACCTCAACGGGCAATGGGCGCTGGAACGGGTGACGGGGGCGCTCTCGGATCTGGCCGACCAGGCGATCGACTTCGCCGCCGCCCATCTCCTCCTCGCCGCCGCGGAGCGCGGCGAGCTGAGGATCTCCCGCGGCCGCAATGGCGATGTCCGCAGCATCACCAAGGGCAGCGGCCTGGCAATCCTCGGCATGGGCAAGCTGGGCGGCAGGGAACTGAACTACTCCTCGGATGTCGACCTCATGGTGCTCTATGAGCCGGAGGCGGCAGCCTACCACAGCGACCGCGCCGGCGCCGCCTATGTCCGGCTGGCGCGCGATCTCGTGCGGCTGCTGGATGAGCGCACGGCGGATGGCTACGTCTTCCGCACCGATCTCCGCCTGCGCCCGGATCCGGCGGCGACGCCGCTCGCCGTCTCGCTCAACGCCGCCATCACCTATTACGAGAGCATGGGGCAGAATTGGGAACGGGCGGCCATGATCAAGGCCCGGCCCGTGGCCGGGGACCGGGCGCTCGGCGAGCATTTCCTGCGCGAGATCCGCCCCTTCGTCTGGCGCCGTCATCTGGATTTCGCCGCCGTCGCAGACATCCATTCCATCAAGCGGCAGATCCATGTGCACAAGGCCGCAAAGGGAGCGGGCGCGACAGTGGCGCTGGCCGGGCACGATGTGAAGCTCGGCCGCGGCGGCATCCGCGAGATCGAGTTCACCGCGCAGGTGCTGCAGCTCATCTGGGGCGGGCGGGACCCGGCGCTGCGCGACCCGACGACGCTCGGCGCGCTGGCGGCGCTGGCCGGCGCCGGCAAGCTGGACCGGCGGGCGGCGGCCGACCTGGCCGATGCCTATCTGTTCCTGCGGGACCTCGAGCACCGGCTGCAGATGGTGAATGACCGGCAGACCCACCGCCTGCCGGAGGATGCGGCGGGGCTGGCCCGCATCGCCGCCTTCATGGGCTTCGCCAGCACGGATGAATTCGCCGCCGCCTTCATGAGCCACCTGCAGCGGGTGGAGCGGCATTACGGGAAGTTCTTCGAGGCGGCGCCGGCGCTTTCGGAGGAAGGCGCGGGGGATGGCGGCAACCTGGTCTTCACCGGGGTGGAGGACGACCCGGAGACGCTGGCGACGCTGAAGCGCCTCGGCTTCACCGACCCGCCCTCCGTCGCCGCGCTGGTCCGCGGCTGGCATCATGGCCGCCCGCGCGCGACGCGCAGCGCCCGGGCGCGGGAGCTGCTGACCGAGCTGATGCCGGCGCTGCTCGCCGCCTTCGGCCGGCAATCCCAGCCGGACCAGGCGCTGGTGCGGTTCGACGGCGTGCTCTCCCGCCTGCCGGCCGGGGTGCAGATCCTCTCCCTGCTGCACCGCAACCCGGCCATGCTGGACCGGCTGGCCGGCATCCTCGGCGCCGCGCCGCAGCTCGCCAACCACCTGGCGCGCAACCCGGCGGCGCTGGACGGGCTGCTGGCCGGCAGCCTGGCGCCGGAGGGGGCGGACCCCAGCGCCGCCCTGCCCGCCCTGGTGAAGGATGCGCGGCATTTCGAGGAGGCGCTGGAAGCCGCCCGGCGCCTGGCGACGGAGCGGAAATTCGAGATCGACGCCGCCGCCTTCGAGGGCACGCTGGATGCCGACCTCGCCGGGGAGCTGCGCGCAGACCTCGCGGATTCCGCCATCGCCGCCCTGCTCCCCCGCATCGCCGCGGATTTCGCCGAGCGCTTCGGCCGCATCCAGGGCGGCGCCATGGTGGTGCTGGCCATGGGCAAGCTCGGCGGGCGGGAGATGCTGCCGGGCTCCGACCTCGACCTGGTGCTGCTCTACGACCACGACCCGGAGGCGGTGGAGAGCACGGGCGGCCGGCGTTCCCTCGCCCCCTCCGAGTATTTCATCCGCCTCGCGCCGCAGATCGTCGCCGCCATCACCGCCCCGGGGGCGGAGGGGCGGCTGTGGGAGGTGGATATGCGGCTGCGACCCTCCGGCAACAAAGGCCCGGTCGCCATCCGCCTTTCCTCCTTCGAGCAGTACCACCAGGAGAATGCCTGGACCTGGGAGCGGATGGCGCTGACCCGCGCCCGGCCGATCGCCGGCCCGCCCGCCCTGAAGCGGCGGGTGACGGAGGTGCTGCGCGCCGCCATGCTGAAGCCGGGCGCCGCCGGGTCGGCGCTGGCCGATGCCGCCGCCATGCGGGCGCGGATGCTGCGGGAGCTGCCGGCCGAGGGTCCCTGGGACGTGAAGGCGATGCCGGGCGGCTTGATCGAGGTGGAGTTCATCGCCCAGGCGCTGCAGCTTCGCCACGGGCCGGAGCACCCGGAGGTGCTGGCCACCACCACGCGGGTGGCGCTGGCCAGGCTGGGCAAGGCCGGGATCCTGCCGGCCGAGGAGGCGGCGGCGCTGATCGCCGCCGACCGGCTGTGGCGCACGGTGATCGGCATGATCCGGCTGACGGTGGGCAAGACGCGGGAGGCCGGGCTGCCCGCTCCGGCGGCCGAGGCGCTGCTGCGCGCCGTGGCCCGGCTCGGCCCAGCGGCCGACGGTCAGCCGGCGCCGGTTGACCTGCCTGCCCTCCGCGCTCAGATGCAGGAGGTTGCGGCCACGGTACGGGCGGTCTTCGAGCGCCGCATCGGGCCGCTGGGGAGCATGACGGGGGGGCAGGAATGAGCGGGGCGGAATTGACCGAGGGCATGCCGGCGCCGGATTTCACCATGCCCGCCAGCGGTGGCCGGACGGTCAGCCTGGACGGGCTGAAGGGCCAGCCCTTCCTGCTCTACTTCTATCCGAAGGCGGACACCCCGGGCTGCACCCAGCAGGCCTGCGGCATCCAGGAAGCCCTGCCGCAGCTTGGCCGGCTGGGGCTGACGGTCATCGGGGTCAGCCCGGACAAGATGGGGCCTATCGAGAAATTCGCGCAGAAATTCGGCCTGGACTTCCCGCTCGCCTCCGACCTCGACCACAAGGTGGCGGAGGCCTACGGGACCTGGGTGGAAAAATCCATGTATTTTTTTAGGGTTTGTAAATCTGTAGGCCGTTGAAAACGCGAGATATGTGCTTCTAAAAGTGCAATAGGTTGCAGACACTTCGCACGCTGCGTTAGACACTGGGGTCAAGGGTTGAGGCCCCCAATGCAGCGCAAGCGCAAAGCGTTTTCATATGTTCGCTTTTCGAGTTCAGAGCAGGCCAAAGGACAAAGTCTCAGGCGTCAGTTGGAGGCATCAGCCCACTACGCTGAGCAGCATGACCTGGACCTAGATACCTCCCTCCGCGATCTCGGCCGCAGTGCCTACAAGGGTGATCACCTCCGAGGGTCGCTAGGTGCGTTCCGTGAGGCAGTGATCGCTGGCCGAGTGCCACGGGGCTCGGTGCTTATCGTCGAGAGCCTGGACCGGCTTAGCCGAGCCAAGGTGCCCCAGGCGCTAAGCCAGTTCATCCAGCTCATCGAGGCTGGCATCGAGATCGTCACCTTGATGGATGGTCGGTCTTATTCGGCTGAGCAGCTGAACACCGACTGGACGCCTCTCATCGTCAGCCTCGCCATCATGAGCCGGGCGCATGAGGAGAGTGCCACTAAGTCATCGCGAATCAGTGATGTGTAGGAGCAACGGCGAGCCAAGGCTGCCGAGAAGCCCATGTTCGGTCAGCGGCCAGCTTGGCTCGATTGGGTCGATGGGAAGTTCGTCGTGGTGCCTGAGAAGGCTGCCATCGTGAAAAGGATCTTCGAAGAGATCGCCGATCACGGTTACGGCCTTGAGGTCATGGCCCGGAGGCTGAACCGCGAGGGTGTTCCCACACTGAAAGATCGGCCAGGCCGTGTGGGGTGGCACAACTGGTCCATCGTCAGCATTGTGACCAATCCAGCTGCATATGGAGAGCTAACCCCAAAGCGCCGAGTGCCAGGGGGCAAGCGTGAGGCAGTGGGTGAGCCCATCGCTGGCTATTATCCCGCAGTCATCAGCCGAGACCTGTTCGAGCGAGCGCAAGCTGCCCGTGCGCTCAACCGTGGCACTGGTGGTCCGAAGACCAACTGTGTGCCCAACATGCTCGTCGGCCGGGTGTTCTGCGCTGAGTGTGGCAGCAAGGTGAGAATTCGAACCAATAAGCAGCGATCCAACAGTTACATTTGCGACAATGCCTTCCGCCGTGCTGGCTGCACCAATGGCAGTTTCAACGCGGTGCATTGGATCGAGAAGGGCGTCATGGATGGGGTGTTGATGTTCAACCTCTATCCCAGCACGCCACCGGATGATCACCCAGCAGCAGTGGCGCTCCGCGAGGAACTGGCTGAACTAAGCCAGCAGATAGCACGTGGGCGTCAGCGTATGACGCGCCTCATCGACGCGATGGCCGATGACCCTATCCCTGAGGTGGTAGCCCGTGTGCGGGAGATGGGTAAGGAGATCGAAGCCTGGGAAGCACGCAAGCTGGCGGCTGAGACTGAGCTGAGCCAAGTGAGTGGTCGTGCCACCATCGGCGAGCAGATCGAGGCCGTGCAGGCACTCCGCGAGGCCGCCTATTGCGAGGACTATGACGAGCGTGAAGCTGCCCGCAGCAAGCTGAGTCTCGCGCTACGGCAGGCCGTCGATAGCGTGAAGATCGACCGCCACAAGGTCAGCCACGTCGTAGCGCATGAGGGGAAGATCAGCTTCCAGATCACCAAGGGTGTGCTGCACGACATGCAGTTCAACATCCATGGCGATGTGTGGCGCTTGCTCGATGATGGACGGATTGAGCGCATCTGACCGAGTAGCCCGCGAGATCAACCGACATCCGAGGCTCTGTCATTTAGAGCAAGGTGAGCCGACGAATTCGCTTGTGTTAGCTCCAGGGTTTTGATAAAGGAACAAGTCTCTGCTCCCTGTCAGCTCTGCTGATGGGTTTTGGTTGGGAGATGGTTCTCCTCCGTCCGGGTTCGATTCTCGGCCAGCCAACCGAACATGATGTGCCCCGGGTATCCCGGGCAGTTGTTCGGCATCGCATGTCCATGCGGTGCAACCTAGATATTGAGCAGAGTCTAATGAAGTCAACAACTGATACCGGCGACCTAGTCATTGACGCCCAGGTCGTTTCCACCACCCCTACCGTCACTCTTAGTGATAACACCGCTGCCGCGGTCAGCCTCACCTCTCACGTCGATAGCTTCCGCGACGGCGTGATGGCTCAGGCCGTCGAAGTGGCCGATTTCAGCACCAAGAATTGGCAGCGCACATGGCGCATGATTGAGCGGGCCTGCCAAATTATGCTGCCCTATGTGTATGGCCCGCTTGAGAAGCAGGCTGAGCTGGCTGCGCTTTATAGCGAAGCCCAGATCACTGCCCCCGCTCCGCACGAGAATCCATGCCATGCTGCATGCGCTCTCCTGTGGGGGCATTTCCATGAGACTGAGAAGACGGAGTTTGCCGGTGTCGCGCGCAAACTGTTCGTCCGCAATCGCTCCGCTGAGAAGTACGCCCACGTTATGCGCCGCGCCTACCAGCTGAACATTCCTCTTGATGGCATCTACGACTGGATTGCTGCCACCGAGGGCAAGCTCAAGCAGATTGAAGCCGACGACCGCGCGGCCAATCCCTTCAGGCCGACTGATACCGAAGATAGCCGGATCCTTGAGCAGCTCATGCATGACCAGCTTCAGGCAGGTGTAAGCCTGCCTGAAGCTGGCAGCGACCTTGAGCACCAAGCCAAGCAAGCTGGTCTCGCCGAAGCGAGCTTTGCTCGTGCGGTCATGCAGAAGCGTGATGATGGCGTGTGGGTCGTTGTGTCCTTCGTCCCTAACAGTGACAAACTGGCCAAGTCTGACATTGAGCAGATTGCAAAGCGGCGGCTGCGAGAGATTGAGCGGCAGCAGGTTATCGCCGAACGTGAGGCAGCCAAGCAGGCGAAGCACGACAAGGTCAAAGAGAACGTCAAGAAGGCCGAGGCTGCCAAGCAGAAGCTGATTGACGCTTACAACGCGCGTCTAGCTGAGCAGGCTGGCCGGTGAGCGAGCCAGTGTCCATCGAGATCCTCCAGCTGCGCCAGCAGCTGGAGGCCTTCCGTGAGCATGGTCGGACCGAAGCGTTCAACAAGCCGACCAAGCAGTTTGACCACCTTCTCACCAAGGACCAGCGCAAGCGTATGGCGAAGCGAGTTGCTGAACTCGAAGCGCAGCGCAAGCAGTGGCACAAGGTGTATACGGTGAGGTCTAATGCAAACAATCCAACGCACTTCTATATTGACAAAGTGAAGCGGTTGAAGGAACTCCTTGAACGATGGGTTAACTCCGATCCGGCCGATCCAAATTACGCAGCGTATCTTCAGCAGATCTACCGCCAGTCACTTCTCGCTGCGAACTACTTTTTCGAGAAAGTGCCGAAAGAGCAGCGCGCGCTTTTCAGGCTTCATCCTGAGTGCGCGAGCAGGAAGTACAAACCTCCGAAGACAATCTTTGACGCCATCGCGGTCCTACCTGCGTACGACGAGGAAGCTGCTCTTGAGGCTTACAGAGTGTGCTCCGAGCCTAGCAAGCTCGCTGCAATCGAGATGCTTGAGGAGGTGATCGCCGCGAAGGAGCGTGATTTAGCAGCCGCGCAGGTCCCACCAGAGCACGCAGAGCTAAGGTACCTTCTCACGTCAGCGAGCCACCCACACGGGCGACTTCGAGAATAATTCGCACGAAACAGCGGGTGAAAATGACGGCGGAGATATTCACGCCGGCCGAGGTTGTCAACCAAATGCTGGACCGTATTTCAGCTTCGGCGTGGTCCGATCCAACTAAGACATGGCTCGAACCCTCATGTGGTGAGGGTAATTTCCTCGTCGAAGTTCATCGCCACCTAATGGCTGGTCTATCTACTTGGGAACCCGACGCTGCAAAGCGTCACCAGCATATTATCGAGAATATGATCTTCGGTGTGGATCTCATGCCCGACAACGTTGAGGTATGTATTGACCGACTCAACGCTCGTGGATTGAAGCATAACATCGTGTGTGCGGACGCCTTGCACTATGACTTCAAATTCGAGCAGAGCGGGGAGTCCGGCAATGAGTCATCCGGCTGATCGCCAAGCTCGTCCCACATGTCTAACTGAAGTGGCAGGCGAGGTGGCTAAATAGGTGCGGTTGTTTTAAGCCACCATCCGTAACCCCGAGCCCGATGCTACCATTTGTGTGGCATCGGGTTTCATCGTGAGTGACATCGAGGTAGCGGCCAATTTCGAAAGGCGCATTCTGTCCGAGGGCGACAAGGAGATCGCCCAATGGACCGACAGACCTTTGAGAACACGCTGTCCCACTTCCGGGGGTCGGAGACATTCACGCGCCACGGGCTACGACGCGACATCCTGATGACCGAGGGGGTGACTTGGCTGACGCAGAATGGCTGCGCTTGGCTGGTCGACGCTGTAGCGTCCTGTCAAACTAAGCCGCACATCCGCGCTGAGCCCTTCCAGCACTGGCAGCTTCACGTCGACCTAGCGACCAAGACCTGCGTGCTCACGATGGATGATGGGAATGGCCGCGAGCTGGTGAAGCAGTTGATCCTGTACACCGACTGCCTTGTACCAAAGCTGCGCCTCTATCTCGTGGAGCAGGGGGCCGAGCAGGTCTGCATGCTCACCCAGGAATATTAAATACGGCATCGGTCCCAATGATGGGACCGGTCGTTGCGCTGTCCAAGAAGCCCGGTGGAGGTGACACCACCGGGCTTCGCCATGTCGGATGCCTGACATGGAAAACGCCACGGCATGAGATACCGTGGGGTTCCAGATGTAAGGAGCCAACTGAGCAACCTAAAAGCTGGCAGTTCTATTTATCCTCAGAGACCGCGAAAGCGATCAGCAGCCTCGCTGAATAGGGCAGCGAGGTCGTCACACATAGCAGCAAACACCCTGGTTGTACGCTCACCGTCGCCTGCCGTGCTGGGCATGGGCGTCACGTTCGTGATGAGCCGCGCCTTAGGTGTGAATGTCTCCATGTCATGAAACTCGACAGGCACCTTCACCTTCTGGCGCTTCGCTGCCTTTAACGCCCATTCGGCTTGGCCATCGGTAAGCATGCCACGGGACTGGTACACAGTTAGCGCGAGCTGGGAAATATCCTTGTAGCCCTCGCCATTGCCCTCATGCAGCGTGGTTAGAAATGCCTCAATTACGTCCATCGTAAATCCCCTTAATGAAAAGACCCGCAAGCGGTCTGGATCGCTTGCGGGTCTGGTGCTTGGCGGGGACGACGATGTCGGTGACCAAGTGTTTGTGTGAACTATTTACCCACTACGGGCCGTCACCTCTTTGCCCCCTTGAGCAAGTTTCCAGACACGCTCGTAATGGTATTTAGCTAATTCCTTGAAAACAGGGCATTTACGGGATGGCTTCATCGTCCGCCACATCCTGGTATCCGCTCACATACCTTGTGATGAACCTCTTAACTGCCTTCGGATCAGCAGCTTCATCCATGATAATCCAAATATCCCGGTCAGCTTTGTAGACGTAGCTTTCCCGGTAGTCCTTCACCTCACACTTAAGCTGCGTGTCCTTGATGAAGCTAGCCATCGCCTCATACGTCACGTAGGGTACAGCCTTACCGTGGAATACCCTCTGTGTTCCTGACACGTCCCTGAACCACGCCTTTCGCCGGTAGGTCTTGATGATTTTCGTTCCCGGAGCCGGTGTGATGTTTGCGTTGTCCAGGATGTAGCTCAGCAGTTCGACCAGCAGCTCAAATTCCATCTTCTCTATGAAGCCCCAGCCGCGTTTAGGACGCTCAACGCTCGTAGGATCGAGGCGCCATTTGAGATGTTCCTCGATTCTAGCTACCGGCACACGTTCAAGATGACCCACCTGCACGTTGCAGCCCGAGCACAAAATGCCTCTGACAGTCCCGGTCACGTGGCAATGATCGATGACCGCCTGAAGCACGTCCGGCACATCAGCAGCGAAGATTTGGCAATCGGTGCCGCATATGCGGCACCGACCCTCTTGTTTGTCGTGGAGTTCGAGGAGCTGAAGCGTCGTCAGACCATACTTTTTGGCGCGAGCACGCAGACGATCATATCGTGCCGAGCCGATGCGGATGTCGTACTTCTTCGAAAGCGCCTTGAGCCAATCTCCAGCTTCAGCGGTCATACGCTGACCTCGGCCTCTGGCTTCGCCTTAGCTGGACGACCACGTGGCCGCTTTGGAATACCAGCTGCTTCACGTTCAGCAGCGAGCCTCTCACGATGCCTCCTGGAATATTCGGTGTTGGTCATCGGTCGACCAAACGGGTTGTCAGCAGCTAGCGGCCTTCCACCCTTATCCTCGACATCATCGATGACACCCTCATGGTAGATGATGTCGCATTCAGAAATGCCGAAGCGTGCTGCCTGGTAGCGTGCTTGATGCATGTCGACGCAGAACATGTCGACTGAATCGAGGCTGTTGTAATCCCGTGCGTTACCGCGCATGAAGAACTGGTGCATCGCGTTATGTGCGCGCCATTCCTCCATGACCTTCTTGTCGATGCCCAGCGTTCGCTTGACCAGCTTCGCCTCACCATCGCCGAGACGCATCGCACTGGCCCACCAGCAGACCTTGTGGTGTTGGTGCTCATTCTCACCATGGCTGCGTGGCGTTAGCTGCTTGTCCTTGCGAACGCCCTTCCCATCTGCACCATGCCTCTCAAGATCCACTTGGCTGAGATGCGCGTCGTTGGTCGACCAGATGATCGGATTCTCAGCGCCTGGGTAGCGCGCCTTGAGCCAGGATGTGATCGCAGGCAACGGGGTCTTAGATGGATCGCTGAACCAGCTTAGGCTTGCTTGCTTACCCTTGCTAAAGCAGTGGATGCGCACACGCTGAGCGAGTGGCTTTAGCCTGCGGCGTGTTGGCTTCCAGTCAGCAACCGGCGTCCACTTCACACCATACTTGTGCGACCAGATGCGCTTGAACGGGCTTCGGCTGAAATGGTCACCCATGAAGATGACTCGCTTGAAGTGGCGTAGGTTGTGAGGCTTGTTGATGATGACGAACTCAAGCGCCTTGGCACCTTTGGCATCCCAACTGTCTCGCGTCACCCACATCTCATTGCTTTCGCTGTCAGCCTGCATGATGAGGTACTTGAGCTTGCGGTCGAGATCGTCGAAGCGATTCTCCGCTAGATCGGTCTCAGCTTGCTTGCTTGGACGCAGCCTGTAGCAACCGCTCTCCGTCTCAACCACATCGAAGAGAGGTCCAACCTTATCGAAGTTCTTGCTGAAATTCGGTGTGCGCGTCATCAGCACATCACGTACCTCATCCTCGATAACCGTAGCGTCGAGATCTGCCCAATCGCTCCAATCCATGAGCTTGCAGGCTGCATGGGTGACGAACACACAATGTGGCTGGCTTGGGTTCTCTCGAATCTTCTCGCGAACACGCTTGAGCTGTTCTACCACCGTCAACGCTTCCTCGTCTTGATCGGAGCCCTGCTGGTGCTTCACAGTGTGTAGGTTCAGCGCCTTTAAGCCTGATGGGGAAAGCTCGCGCATATCAGCGATGCGCTTCTGCATGTCGGAAATCTTCGGCGTGCTCCAAACCCACACACCGCCATGCTGCAACACCTGGCTCAGACCGTAGCGCGTTTTACCCTCGCCGCAGTCTGCCTCAATGTAGGAGAATTCCAAACCCGTATGGTAGGTTTCCAGCAGCGCACTCATCTCGCTGGGGTTGGTGATGCAGACACGCTGCGCCCATAGCAAAGCGTTCCTCGCTTCGCTGGCTGCGCTCTTGCGCTCCTTGCCTGTGATCTCCCTGTCCAACTCCAGCGCCAGTGAAGCTAGCTCGCCGGCTTGGATAGGATATGATTGATTGATTGACCGCACAGCGATGCGCGTCATGAAGTGGTAGAAGCGACCACCCTCAGGCGCATTGCGGTATTCCTCCAACATGTCTTGATCGACGAATGGGCAATCCCGATACCCATTCCAAGACAGCGCGGTGTTGTGGAGCGACGCACGTAGCTCATCCACCGCAGCATCATCGACCTGTGGTGTCACGCGGATCACACCACTGTCGATAAGCTGATCTGCCCATGAGAGCATCTGGTCAGCGGGTAGTGTCTCAGCTCCCTCGGAGTGATCTATGAAGAGATGCTGGTTTGAATCGGCCCACGCATAGGGCACGTAGTGGAGCCGATTGATGTTGTGGGTCTTACTATCAACGAGCCCGTCGAAGATGTGGTTGAAGAGATGCCACAGCTTGGCATGCTCCTCGATGGTGAGGATGCGGTCGAACGGCAGCACGACACGTAGGCGTGGCTGCGTAGCTTGGTGCTTGGTGGTCGACCACATGAGATAATGATTGTTGAGCCCGGCAAGCGTCTGCTTGATACGGGCTTGGTCGCTTAGGGTCAGGTCATCGAGGTCGAACGCCATCCAGTCAGTGCCACTCTCCACCTGACTCAGACTCTTGCTCGTGGCATCGGCTTTGAATGTGGCGTTGATGATGGCTGCGACGTTGTCGCTGCTCTCCTTTTCCTGGGTCGTTCGAACCTGCGTGCTGTAGCTGCGCATCAGCTCGACGAAGTCATGCCAGGAGAGGTCGGATTGAACGGGTTGCTTCTCGAATTTCGAGTTCACGATAGTTAGTTTCATAATTGCCTCAGTCCAAAAGAAAAGCCCCCTAACCGGGTGGATCGGTAGGGGGCGAAGTGTTTTACTGCTTTTGGACTGAATGCGGCGGGATCAACGCCACTTTCGTATTTATACAGTCAGGCTGTTTTGCCTTCAATATTCCAATCGCAGTCTGTGACGTATTCCACCCCGTCTCCTTTCTATTTATGCGGAAGGGCGTTTTGGGTGCAATTTAATAATGCAAGGAATGGGTCTTAGTACTCGTGAGCCCTTTCTGCCTTGTGATTTAAACCTGCAAGCCAACCTCCCCGTCTCCTTTCAAAACTTGCTAGCCTAACACATCAAAAAGAGTGTCTTTCATTGAACATTTGTCATTGGATGGCTGGTGCCTGGGGTGGATTTTCCAGGTGCGGCGTAAATAGCTGCATGACCGAGAAGCCCTGGATCCAATGCCCTACCTGCGGAGCAGTCAAACCACGCCCTAAGCTCTCGGCTGAACAGGTCCAGGCGATCAGACAGCAAGTGGCAGCTGGTGCGTCGATCAAGGAGCTAGCCAAGCTATATGGCGTCTCATCCAACACTATTCGAGCTGCGGTCAGGCGCACAGGTGTCTATGCTAGGATCGACTAATCACACATGGAAGCGCCAGGATGCCGTCGGGACATGCTGGCACCACGCTCAGCACATACTAAGCGATGAGACCTGAGCGATGGACTTAGCTTGTGATCTCAAACCTCTGAGGGCGGAAAGGGACCGGTGTAAATACCGTATGTTGGTGGTTCAATTTTATCCCTGTGAACCCACTTAAGATAGAAGCGCAAAAAAACGTCGTTTAGATACAAAACATCGTCCTTCCAATCGATGGCAGGCATCTCCAGCCTTGTATCCTCGACGCCTGCTCCTTCGCGCTGTTCGATGCTGCCAACTTGCATGCCATGTGCGATGCTGCACATCTGCATGATGGCTCGCGTGATCTCATGCTTCTGAGGGATGTTATCCATCAGCACATGTCTCAACGCACCGCGCAATGCATCGTAAGTCAGCCGTTCGGGTGCGTTCTCATGAGCTATTGCTGCCAGCACAGCCTCATAGATGTCGCCAGTGGTGAAGTTAGCGAACGGCCTCGGCATTCGGTCAGAACCGCGCTTGGGCCCCTTTGATAATTTTTCGAAAGCCGGCAGGCCAAAATCTTGAGCAATGCGGCGATAGATGATCTTTAGATCAACGTCCTCGTGGCTGATTTGCCGAGGCGGGTCTACCGTTTCCAATATATCCAATTGGTCGCAGAGTTCAGCACACAAACTCTGCATTAGGAGCGGGCTACCCATAGCCTCATCGGCCAACGCCTCTATGAGCGCAAAACCACCGGTCTCCGGTGGTTCCGAGCTAAGATCCAAACCCAGGTAGGGAAAGCCGAGAGCCCCAATTTTGCATAGGTCCTCGCTGTTCCACATGGGAATGGTGAGATGGTTGAACCTGCCTTCCATCTCCGCTTCAGCGGTTAGCACGTCGAATGCACGATATGGAACGCTCAATATAACAACAGGCAAGCCCTCGAACACTGGCGCTTTGAGCGCTCGAACTATGCTGGCGCGCGTGCTCTCCTTCAGATAATGAAAATCGTCTATCACCAACACCTTGCCAGACGCGAGGAGTTCCGCGAGTACGCGGCTTCGCTCAGACTCGACGAAGGTTCGGGTAGACCCGCGCGTAGAGGCTTGGGTTTCGCCTACACCACCCGTGACCTTCGCAAAGCGAGGTCCAATGCTGCCGCCAAGGTTGCTGCTGCCAGTTGCCTGCTTGATAGCACTCTCGGTTCGCGTGCTGGGCATCTCTAGCTGGGCGCTGATTGTCGCCCAAAAGTCACCTTCGGTAACTATTTGCCCGCCTTCGACCTTAACGGTCGCATTGTCAGGAATAACCCGTTTTCGCAGCACGGTTTTGCCGCATTTACTCGGCCCGGTGATGGCTATGATCGCATACCCCTTAGCTACAGCGCCTCGAAGTTTACGCTCTAGATCCAGATGGCTGCGCTCCACATACGTCACTGTCGGCATGCCGCGGCTGAATACTTCCCGAAGCTTATAAGGCTGTGCCATGTGAGCGACCTGTTTCGAAAGTGGCTGCAGGTTCAGCTATCATTGGCGCCTACGCAAGCTATGATTGAGATCCTGACAGCCTTTAGCCTGCCAGGCGTGTGAGCAACGAGCTTGCCCGAACCAGCTGTCATGTTCTACGTTTGTTCTCCTGCGGAGGGCGTGGGCATGGCGGACGTGGACATGAACGTCGAGGACCTGTTCGGCGATGAAGGCGTAGCTTTCAAGTGTGGTTGCCGCACCCTAGCCCTCACCCGTGACGAGCTGATCGACCGGTTCGGCGCTCGCTGCCCGGTCAACCACATCGGCCTCAGGTACACCTGCGATGCCTGCAAAGGCCCAGCCCTCACGGCATGGATGACCTGGCCCCGTGTGATCAATGAGGCATACGGCCAGACCAGGCACAAGGGCTAGCTCAGAGCTTCATACCCACTGCGGCAAGCAGTGCCGTAACAGCAGCGCCAACCACGGCAGCCCGCACGTCGCCAGCGAAGCTGCCTTTGAGGTAGCCCAGCACGCCAGCTTCGCTGATGGCGAACTGCACCTGTGCGAGCCGTATGACGCGCTCCGAGAGCATCGCGGCAAGCGTGCGGATCTCGGCAACTAGGGCAGCGCGCTCATCGGTCGACAATGGCAGCGTGTTGGACTTCTGAACCTCGTTGGCTAGCTCTTCAAGCTTCTCCCTAGCCTCGTCGACAGCAGGCCGGTTGTGATCCAGACGCACGAAGCGATCAGCGGCAGGGATCTCGAAGTAGGTCCTCCCGGCCACGCTTGCGCCACCCTTTGCCTCCTCGGTAATGGTACTTTGCCGAATATTTTCTTTGAAGGTGAAATACGGCAAAGCTAGGGAAGCAGCAACAAGAAGCTGTGCTATGTTGCGAATGGCAAATTTAGGTGCAAGTGATGGCCAGTGGGCGAGAAGCCTTTCATGAAACTCCTCGGAAACCGGCAGGTGCCCAACGCGATCCTGTAACCACTCATCATCACGAAGAGCATTGAATTGCATCTGCCAGACCGACATCTGGCTGGAGTTCTCCTGCTGGTCTGCTGGGATTTCTATCCCAACACCATTTCTCATGTCCCAGATCTTCTCTCGTGCGTTCATTAGCGCCAGGTTCTGGTCCCGAGGGCGGCTAGGGCCACTCGCGATCGTGTAAGTGATTGTAAAATGACAGGCGTCATAGACCGAATGCACAAAATCAGCTGCAGTCATTGTTTCATTTCGTTCCATGGTGCCCATGACCATTGAAGTGATCACACAACCGTAATGCAATTTGTCGCCGGACGCCAATGGTTCACGCGACCACTCGGCCAAACCACTCGCAGGCAAAGATCCATAGTTCAAGGAAATAGGTCGCCCTCTACGCGCGCAGGCAACATGCTGAATTCGCAACGGAGGACAGACAAATGAGACTTTCGATATCACTCATAGTGATCATCACGGCACTCTACTCGGCCACACTGGCTATGACCTTCTTTATATTGCTGCCATCGGCGCATGGTCAGACCAACGGCATCCCAGTCATGCCGGATTTCAGCAAGCACTCTTCACGACAGAACGGGTGGTGGTCTGCCGAGCACTGAGGTGATCTCGAGGGTGGTTCCGCCTAACTCGGCTGCACCGTGATACCGAGGCAACTCGCTTCGGAATGGCTCACTGCATGATTCCGGCCGAGGATGGCTTGCCGGTGGTCATGGTACAGCGGCCAGCTAATCGAGACGTGCCAGCCATGTATGTGAGGATTCAAACGCCGGATGGCGACCTCACGGATGGTGGCCGTCATGGGCTACACACTGCGCAACTGAGTAGCCGCGCAACCAGACCACACCACCACCAACACACTGAGCGGCGGACCTGCACCAAAGTGTGCCAGAACGGCTCTTACTGCGCGGGCGGCGTGGGTGGCGCTTTGCCGATCAACTCGCCGATCTCCTTCTGAAGATAGGACCGCACATTCTGCATCCACTGCATATCAGGCAGGCGAGAGGCAATTGGTTCAATCGTCATGATGCTTGACGAAGCGAGGCCGAGCACTCCGACCACCATCGCTCTGCTAGCGTGCTTGGCCAAGCGCTCTTTGGTGTGCTTCGCCGTTTCGCCGATCAGGTCAAGGCCATACTTCCAGCAGATCGCCACTAGGTTCTCAATACTGGTCAGTACGGCGTAACCACTGCGCTTGAACGTCTTACTAGGCTCCTGGATCAGATCGGCAAGATATTTGAGCGTTCGTGGCACCTCGTCATCCACAACGGCATGGTTCGTTTTGAGGTCCTCAACAAGCTTCTTTGCTGCCTCCTTGATCTGGCGTATGTCACTGTTATCTAGCTCGGTGACGGCGACGTTCTCGCTATACCTGCGCCACTCCGGGAACTGGGCGGCAAACATCGCGATATTCCGAAGGTGCGCGCTCAGCGACATCGCGAGAGGCGTCGAGATTTCCTCACTGATCGAGGCCAGTGTCAGCTCGCACTCAGTCTGCGTCATCATCACTGTGACGACGTTCTCATCCCTCTCGATCTCTTGGCTCAGGCGCTCGAACACGGCCACGACACGCTTATCCACGTTCGAGTTGCGAAGATCCGCAAGGTACGCTTCGCCATTCTCAATAAGAGCCTGACGTACCCTTGTGATATTTTCCCTGTCTGGCGCTTCCGTTGGATTGGGTAAATGCGCGATGGTGATGCGCCCATCTCGTACCGCGTAGCGCATAGGGGCGATCTTTTGCTCAGGCACGGCGGCGCTAACTGCGGCTAAGTCACCCCTAAGTGCCCGCGCGGAAGCGACCCCGCCCAGTATCTCGTCGAGGCTCTTTGCGCTTTCTATTTTCCGGTAACTATATGACGAATTCCGGTGAGTGTGTTCTGCATTGAAAGCCGACGGCACCATGACTTTCAACGCCATCTCAACTAAATGTGCAACGTTCGAAGGTGCAACTGCAGGACGCCTAACTGGCCAGACATGAAAGATAGCTGCGGCGTCCTCCTGAGATAATGGAACCGTCACCGCCTGTTCCATGTGATTAGCAGCGACCTGTATCAACGCATTTTTGTAACGAGCGAATATCTGCCCTCTAGTTTTGCCTTGTTCTGCTAAAATGTCAGGACTGATCAATCGGCCGTACACGACGGTTAGAACGTCCACCAGGGTTGCTTCCTCCTCACCCCCTGGTCCCTTGAATGATGCCGAGCGGTCGGCAGCTGACCGTGCAACGCTCAACACAGAGCGCACAAAAATCCAAGCCTTCCCAAGTTCCTCCTCGGTTATGTCGGCCATGTCCATCGCTATCCTACGGTCTGAAAAATTTTACATCACTAGAAAGGGGACCGCCAGCCGTTACGCTTCACACGAGCAGACCGGTCATCGCATCGCGCACGCCATGGTAAATACGGCATGTCCATTCTGCCATCTACGCTCCTAGCCTCGCTTCAGACACACCGAATCGTCGAGCGCCCCCGCAACAACATCATCTACCTTGGCCACAACGCATTTGAGATCCGGCATGCAACGCCAGAGATCATGGAGTGGATCGAAACCGAGACACCAAACGCAGTGGCCTTTGAGGGCAAGGGACATGCGATCGTGGTCTTCGGATCACGCGATGACGCACTCCTATTCCAGCACACATATGGCGGCACGTGATGCCATCGAAGCCGCCCATCTTCCGACCCAAAGCCCAGCTAGCACGACAGGCAGAGCGCAAGACAGCTAAGGCCGAACGCGACAAGGTCAACTATGACTGGCAGTGGCGCAAGCTGCGCAATCAGCACATCAAGGCCAATCCGATCTGCCTGCATTGCCTCAGTGAAGGCATCACGAGAGAGGCCAAAGAGGTCGATCACATCGAGCCAGTGAGCCGCAATCCAGAGCGACGGCTTGACCCATCCAATCTCCAATCACTCTGTCATTCGCACCATCAGATCAAGAGCGCAGCCGAGAGCAGACGGCGCAATGCAGGATCGTCAGAGGCACGGTCCTAGCCCAACAACCCACCCAGCAGTGCAGCAGCACCCAGGACCAAAGCCCTCCCCTGCACGACCCTTGTAGGGCGATCTAGGGGCATTTGGTAAGGGGAGGGGTGCCTTGAATCCTCCCTGATTTTCAACGCACTAGCGCCACCCTGCCGCGGCCAGTGTTCATGCGAAATGCAGAACCTTTGTTGAGCATAAATAGATGCGTCAACAAAGGAGCACATCATGAGCACCACGACACTCGACCTATTCAGGAGCCAACTCACCGCACTCGACGCCGGTGAGATCGTCCCAAATGTCATTGTCATCGACGATGAGGATGGCATCCACGAACGCCGGCTGGTGATGCGGATCAGCGAGCCAGGCATCTACGCAGCAACTGGAATGTCGGTCACGACATTCCACCGGCTTGGGAAGAGAGCAGCCGCAGCACTTATGCTCCGCGATGTCACAGTGTCTGCACGACAGAACCTCCTCCAAGAGATTGCAAAGCTGGAGGCAGATCCATGCTAGGCAAGCCTACTGTTTCCGTCACATTTTCAAAGCCAAGTGGCGACGCCCGGATCACAAAGGACATGGCCTACTGGTTATGCGACATGGAATGCATACTAGGACGGGACGTGACGGTTTCCGCCGGTCCGAAAGACACTCTGCTAACCTTCTTTTTCTCCTTGGCACATAGCAACACAGCCATGCTGTTCAAGCTGACATTCGGCGGTGTGTGATGGCAGGCCGACCACGTAAGCCAACGGCTATCAAAGAACTCCACGGCACACTGCAACCCTGCCGCACCAATCCCTTGGAACCCAAGCCACAACGCGGCTTCCCTGTTCCACCATCACACCTCACACCCGAAGAGGTCAAAGCTTGGAATGAGATCTGCCAAGCCGCCGACAGCATGGGCGTCCTGACACTGGCAGATGTGTTTGTGGTGGAAGAGGCTGCGGTAGCGAAGGCAAACCTCCTATCCCTGCGTAAGCGCATCCGCGACGAGGGGGATGTCTATACCAAGACGGACATCAAGGGAGAGGTGATGCAAAGAGCCAACCCACTCGTCGCCATGGAGCAAACTGCACGACGCGACTTCCTCACACTGCTAACCAAGTTTGGATTCTCTCCGGCAGACCGAGCGCGTGTCAGCACGAAGCAGGATGATGGCGACGAGGATGATCTCAGCCTTTGGATTAAATGATGGCGACACGAGACTACGCTGCCATCGCACTTGGGTATGCAAGAGGTGTCGTTGATCAGGTCATCCCTACGAGCATCTACACCCAGCTAGCCTGCCAACGCACACTCGACGACATCGAGGCCAGCAAATATCCCGACTACCCCTATGAGTGGTCAGCTGAGAAGGTCACTCACGTCTGCGGCTTCATGGAGCGCCTTCCACTCGTCAAAGGCATGAAGGGCCAACCACTCCTGCGGCTAGAGCCCTGGCAGGTGTGGTGGATTAGTCAGCTCTTTGGATGGGTCGAACGCCATGGCCCACGCAAAGGCATGAGGCGTTTCAGCATGGGGCACATCGAGGTTGCCAGAGGCAATGGCAAGTCGGCGCTGTGCTCGGGCTTGCTCCTCTATATGACCGCATTCGACGGTGAAGCCGGTGCGGAGTGCTACGCGGTAGCGACGGATGAGCGCCAGGCCGAGATCGTCTTCCGAGATGCCATGGCCATGGGCCAGCACCGAAAGGCATCGAAGCTCATGAAGGGCAAGCGCGTCAGCTTCACAGCCAACAACATCATCCATCAGGCCTCCTACAGCAAAGCCACCGCGCTCAGCGGTGATCCTCGGACCAAGGACGGTCTGAACATCCACTTCGCTGTGGTGGACGAGCTGCATGCCCACCCAACACGAGACATGTGGGATGTCATCGTGACAGGTGCTGCGAAGCGCGATCAGTCAATGATTCTCGCCATTACCACTGCGGGCTTCGACCTCTCCGGCGTCTGCTACGAGCAGCGGGACTACCTGATCAAGTGCTGATGAAGGCCGTGGAAGATAATGCCTTCTTCGGCTGCATCTGGACAATCGACGACGCTGACGACTGGCAAGATCCAGCCTGCTGGGTCAAGGCCAACCCCAACTGGAATGTCAGCGTGAAGCCCGACAAGTTTGAGACCAACGCTAGGCAGGCAATCGAGACCCCTAGCAAGCGACCTGGCTTCCTGACGAAACACCTGAACAAGTGGGTCAAGAATACCACTCAGTGGCTCGACATCCCACTCTTGCAAAGGGCCACCAACCCCAACCTCGACCTCAACGATTTCCAGGGACGCCCCTGCTACATTGGGCTCGATCTTGGCTCCTCCTCAGACATGACAGCCAAGGTGCTGGTCTTTTGGGATCGGGTGGAAAGGCAGAGCAAGGACGGCACGACGCACTGGCGCAACCACTACACCATCTTCCCCACCTACTACCTCACTGAGCAGGCGGTCCGAGAATCGAGGAACGCGCAATACCGAGGCTGGGCCGAAGAGGGCTTGCTCACTGTCACAGATGGCAACGAGACAGACTACAACGTGGTGCGCGATGACATCCTGTATGACCTAGAGCACTTCGATGTCAGAGGCGTGGGCTACGATCCCTGGAATGCGGTTCAGCTGGTCCAAGAGCTATACAAGGGCGGCGTGCCTTGCATGAAGGTCAACCAAAACGCGGCCACTCTTAGTGGTCCAGCTAAGGAGCTTGATGCAGCGATCCGCGGTGAACGCTTCACCCACAATGACAAGGTGTTTGTCTGGATGGCGAGCAATGCGGTTGTCGTTCCAGACACCAACGGCAACATCAAGCCGAGGAAGGAAAACGACAAGAGCCCGCACAAGATCGACGGCGTGATTGCCACGGTGATCGCATTGGCGATGCTGGTGGAGAATATGGGACCCGAGACAGTCGAGGATGCGCTCTGCGTCCTAATCTGATGCCTGCGGCTAAATATGGAGAAATTAACTTCTCCAAGGACGCCGCATGGCCAAGAAAAATAAGAGCGCGAAAAGCGCATCAAGCACGCCGGCTCCCGACATTGAGACCAAGGCATTCAGCTTCCTGACACCTGATCTTGGCGAAGCAGGTTGGTCGTCGATCACCAATGGCTGGGGCACATTCCTCGGCTCCAACTTCGCATCAACACCAGTCCACGTCCTACAGAGCAGCGCAGTCTACGCTTGCGTGAAGCGGCTCAGCACTGACGTAGCGAAGCTGCCACTGCGCTTAATGCGCAAGCTGTCTCAGGGTGGCTGGGAAGAAGCAAACGATCATCCCGTCTCAAGGCTGCTAGCTCGGCCAAACCGCAGGATGACAACCTTCGAATTCATCTCGCAGATCGTTCTCGCACACCAGCTGCATGGCAACGCCTACGTCGCCATTGTCCGCGATCCCGAGAGTGCAAAGCCGCTAGAGCTAATCCCATTGATGCCAGCGGACGTGTCGGTGAACGAGGCAGCCAATGGCGACCTCTTCTACCACGTCACACACCGCATGCTGAGCCCAAACAGCCAGCGCCTCCGAGCCGAGGATATGATCCACGTTCGGAACCTGAGCTTCGATGGCATCAAGGGTGTCAGCCCGATCAGCGTTGCCAGCCAGGTCATTCAGCTGACGCTAGCCGCGCAAGGACTGGCATCCAAGACATTCGAGAATGGCGCGCATATCGGTGGTGTGCTCACCACACCGAACGTGATGAGCAAGGAAGCCATCGAGCAAACCACATCCAACTGGCGCACCAGTCAATCCGGCGTAGCCAACGCAGGCAAGACACCTGTGCTGCACGGTGGCCTTACCTACACCCGCACAGCCGCAAGCCCCGAAGAGACGCAACTCCTAGAGAGCCGGAAGTTTGTGGTTGAGGAAGTCTGCCGCTTGTTCGGCGTGCCACCGTTTAAGGTGTTCGTGGTCGACCGCGCTACCACGGGGAACAACGTCGAGGAGCAGAATCAGAGCTACATCGACGACACCCTCATGGCGATCACTCGACCAATCGAGGACGCATTTGCGCTCGACCTCCTGTTCAACGACGAGTTCGGGAAATTCAAATTCAGCTTCGACTTCGATGAGCTGCTACGCGGCAACAGAGCGGATCGCGTAGCTGCACAAGCGCAAGCCCTGCAGAACGGCCTGCGCAGCGTGAACGAGCTACGCGCCGAGGATAATCTGCCACCAGTGCCCGGCGGCGGTCAGTATTTCATCCAGCTGAATATGACCACCTTGGACAAGGTTGGTCAGCAGCCAGTCGCGCCTGACGCGCAACCCAGCAAGCCAAAGGAGGACGCCGAGAGCGAAAGCGACGAATGAACATCACCTATCTCAGCAACAAGGATTTCAAGCGCCAAGGCAAGATCGACAAGTCTCTCGTTCAGCGCGCTCCCCTAACCAAAGCCAGCAGCTCGCCAGCGATTCCCATGGAGGGACGCCAGATCAAGTTTGTGCTCAGCGCACCGACCATCGACCGCGATTTCGACATCTTCTACCCCGAAGGCATCGACCTCACCTACTACCGCACAAACCCGGTCGTGCTGTGGGGGCATGACTCAGACCAATTCCCCATCGGCAAATGCGTCAGCATCGGCATCGAGGATGGCGTCCTTGTAGGTGTTGTCGAGTTTGCCGACCCATCCATTCCCATCATCGGTGACAGAGCAGAAGCCGTCTACCAAGCGTGCCGCGCAGGCATCCTGAATGCGGTCAGCATTGGGGCCATCGTCAAGGAATGGGATTTCGCCGTCGATGCTGATCGACGCTCCATGGATGGCGTCGATGTCACGGCGTGCGAGCTAATCGAATTCAGCGTGGTGACTGTGCCCTGCAATCGGCAGGCGCTCATCCACAGCATGCCAGCTGCACCGGAAGCCAGTGAGCAACCTGCTCCTGAGCCGGAGGCAGACAAAGCCGCACCCGCACCCGCCAAGAAACACCAAGCGCGCATGTTGAGGAAGCTATTCCTCGTCGACTGAGCCGTATTTCAGTCAATCAAATAAATATCACGGAATAACCGTGCTCGGGCCAAAGGCCCGCAAAAACAAGAAGAAAGGTTGTTATTCATGACTGTTTCTATTAAAGACCTTAAGCTCAAGCGCGAGAACCTAAAGCTTGAAGCCAAGGCGATCGCTCTCAAGGAAACCGACGACACTCCGCTAAATGACGAGGACGTTGAGAAGTTCAATGGCATCTCCAGCAAGATCGAGGCGCTATCCGCCCGCATTGCTCGCCTAGAGGCTGTTGAAGACGACGCTGCGGACGCTGCTGAGCCAGTAGATGACGACGCAGCCGAGAAGGGCTGGACCGTCAAGTCTGCTCCCTCCGTCCACCGCTCCAACAACGCCCTGGTAGCTCGCAAGAAGGGTTCCCTCTTCGCTCGCTTCTCCACAGCGCGCATCGTCGACAAGATCTACGGCTTCGGTGCCGGTCGCCACTATGTCGAGAAGAATTTCGGCGATGAGATGGTCACCAAGGCTTTGACCTCCGCCGTGCCTGTCATCCCACAGGACTTCATGGCCGACCCAATTGAGCTACTACGCGAACAGAGCGTAGTGCGTGCAGCTGGTGCCCGCGTTATGGCAATGCCCATGGGCCAGATGACCATTCCTCGTCAGCGTCTCGGTGCATCTGCTTCCTGGGTTGGTGAGAACACAGACATCAACGTAACCCAGGCGGGCTTCGACACTATCCACCTCACCTGGAAGAAGCTCGCGGCGATCACCTCCGTGACCAAGGAATTGGTTGAGTTCTCCCCGCTAGAGGTCGAGCGCATCGTCCGTGAAGACCTAATCGCACAGATGGGTCTCGCCGAGGACATCGCGTTCCTAAACTCCACTGGCAGCGGCGGCGCCTCACCAGTCGGCATCATCCCACAGGTCGTAAGCGGCAACCAGCTAACCAGCAACGCCAGCGTCACCTTTGACAACGTGATGAAGGATCTACGTGCAGCCCAGCTAGCACTAGAGATCAACCTCGTCCGTGGCAGCAAGGCGTGGTTCATGAACCCAGGCGTCGTAGGCTTCCTACGTGGTCTACAGAACGGCTTCGGCGTCTACGCATTCGCCAATGAGATTGACGGAAGCGGCACACTGCTCGGCTATCCCGTCTACACCACCATTCAGCTTCCAACCAACCTCGGTGGCAGCACCAACCAGACTAAGGTCATCCTTGCCTGCGTTGATGACCTCGTAGTTGGTGACGCTTACCGCCTCGATGTGAGCGTAACCACAGAAGGTAGCTGGGTTGAATCATCCAACAACATTAATGCCTTCTCCCGTGACCTCATCGGCATCAAGGCGACCAACGCGGTGGACTTCGCTCTACGCCATGATGTGTCGGCAGCGGTTATCACCGCTACCAACTGGACACTAGGCACCGCCTTCAACGTAGCTGGCAGGCAGTTCTACACGCAGGCCCTGAACACAGCTGATACCACTGCTTCCGCAGCGGTAACTCCAAACAGCTAGGACAAGGATGGGAGTGGTGGGTAACCGCCACTCCCAACGCCCGCGATGAACGACATTGTCTCAGTGATCTTCAAGGTCAGATACGGCTCATACAACCCCGGCGAAATTGCGGGCTTCCTTGCAGTGCATGCAGCCAAGCTCGTCGAAGCTGGTGTAGCCGACACCTACAAGGCCAAGTCCGAAGACCCAGCTGCGCCAAAGGCACCGCTGCCACCGCGCCGCTCAGTCAAGGGCTTCAAGAACTCCGTCACGAAGTAAGGGGCATAACCCCAAGGGGGACACGTGAAAACAAGCATCCGATCCGCACAAAGCGTGTGCCCCATACCAATTGAGGACCTACAGCGACATGCCTTTGTCGATGACATCACCGACGAGGATCTCATCGCAGCACGTGGCCTCGCTGCTACCCAGGCAGTGGAAAACTATCTGAACCGCTACCTGATCAATCGCCCTGTCACATGGACGTTGAGCACCGACGAGCTAGGCAGCCATCCCTTGGCTAGCAATGGCATCCGGTCCAACTTCATTGGCATGTTTGTCCAGCCCTACAGGGGTTGGATCGAGCTAGCCCGACCGGCTAGCACAGTTTCCGCCGTGCAGTGGTTGCTCTGGGATAATGCTCCAGAAAGCCTCCAGACCAGCGACTACGCTGTGGATGTTGACAGTGAGCCGGCGCGTATCAGGCTGCTCAAGCTGCCGTCGCTCACTGCCAATATCCGTGGCCTCAAGGTCGAATTCACCAGCGGCTATGGGGATGATGCGACTGCCATCCCTGAGCCCATCAAGCACGCGGTGAAGCTCATATTCACAAGCCTCAACGAGAACCGAGGCGACACGGATTTCAAGCTAATCAGCGAAGCGGTTGAGTCCTTGCTCTCCCCTTATCGCCTAACATTCTTCGGGTGAGCGCATGGATAGATTCAAGGTTGGCGATCTAAGATCCAAGGTGACGATCTACAGGCGTGGTGATGCGATCAACGAGGACAACCTCAATGATCCAACGCTCATCACCACTACGAGTGACCGCTTCGACGCCCAATGCGAGCATCAAGCCCGTAGGCACGATGGCCTACATCCAAGGGCAGCAGATCGACGTCAACAGCATCACGCATCGCATCATCGTCCGCTGGCGCGATGGGCTGGACCAGTTTTACGTGATCCGCAGAGACATCCCACTACCCGATGGCTCGACACGCCAGGAGCTTTACCGCATCCACCGTGTCTCCGAGATGGACGGACGCAGACGCTTCCTAACCATCGACGCTGAACTCGAGAAGCAGAGCATCTGATGTTCCGCCTCGGTGTCAAAGTTGATCCTTACAAGCTGATCCTGGAGAAGAAGGAAATCCGCAAGGCGCTAGGGCAAAGCGGTCGCGCTGTGCAGCGTGTTGCCAAATCGCTCGTGAAATCGCGTGCTGTCAGCCAACCAGGTCAACCACCTGCCAAGCAGACTGGCACGCTATCCAAGGCGTTCAAGGTCAGGGTTAGCAAGTCAGGCTTTAGCGTGGCAATCCGCAACACCGCCTTCTACGCCAAGTTTCTCGAAACAGGTGCAGTTGGTGGAGGTGGCAGACGCGGCACCAGGAACAAGCGCAACCGCAGAGGCCAGGTCTTACAGCAAAGCACCATCCGCACGCTTGCTCCACGTCCCTTCCTGTCAGTGGCCCTGCATCGCACTGAAAACATTATCCGCAGCAACCTAGAGGCCGCGATGCAGAACGGCATCAAGGGAGGCAAACCATGAACTACGCGGCCGTCATAGCGCAGATTAAGCAGCACTGTCCCATGTTCAAGAACGTCGCCGGTTCGGCTGATGTCGAGCATGCGATGTCGAATGCAAACCTACCCATCCCCTGTGCCTTCGTGCTTCCCGGGCCGATGGAGGCAGCACCCAACACCGAGAGCAATGGCCTCAACCAGATAGTCAGCGAGACAGTTTGCGTCCTGCTAGTGCTGGACAACCGCAGCGACCGCAGAGGTCAGGCAGCGATCCTGACGCTCGATCAAGCGATCAGCGCATTGCACAAGGCCTTACTGAACTGGCGCATGGACCCAGACATTCAGCCAAAGGGCTTTGAGTTTGAGAGTGCCGAGCTAGCCTCGATGGATGGCGCAAGGCTGGCCTATCAGGTCAACTACAGCCGGGAGATTTGGCTCACTGACTGCGATGGCTTTGAGCCAAGCAGCGAACCACTCCTCAACATCGACGGACACGACGAGCGCCTTGATCCAAGCTGGCGCTTCGATGTGAGCCTGCCTCAGACCTAACCGCCCTCAGACAAGCATCCTCGATAAATACGGCAACATAGATCATTCGAGGATTGCATGATGCACGTCATTCCAGCACCAGGGCTTGTCGTCCTAGACCCCGACACATTCGAGACGCTTCCCCCTGAGGGTCGCGTCGTACCGCCGTCTGAGTACTGGCTCCGCCGTCTGCGCGACGCGGACGTGGCACTAGCACCCACACCTGAGGCGGCGAAGAAGGCTGCAAAGAGATCACCAACAACGCCGGCTGAAACCGGCCCTGTTAGCTAACATTTGGAGGCGCCGGTATGGCAATTCAGTTTTCCTTATATCCAGCGAGCAACCGTGTCACCGGCATCTACGCTGAGATCGACCCATCACTAGCAAACACCGCCACTGATAATCAGAAGACCCTGATAATGGGTCAGATGCTGGCGGCAGGCTCTGCCACTGCGAACACCGCTGTCCTAGTCACCAGCTACCAACAAGCCCGCTCCCTCTTCGGTGCAGGCAGCATGCTCAGCCTGATGTATCAGCAGTACCGCAAGAGCGACAACTTCGGTGAGGTATGGTGCTCGCCTGTGACCGACAATGCGTCTGGCACAGCGGCTACCAACACGATCACCGTCGCAGGCACTGCTACCGCTCCTGGTACGCTGAACCTTTACATTGCTGGTCAGCGCATTCAGGTAGGTGTAGCTGTGGCTGATGCAGCCGCTGCCATTGCCGCGAAGATCAACGCAGCGATCAACGCAGCAATCGACCTGCCTGCCACATCAGGCGTGGCCACTGCTACGGTAACTGTCACCGCCCGCCACAAGGGCGTAACCGCAGGCGATTTAGACATTCGCCTCAACTACGCAGGCGCAGCAGGCAATGAGTTTACCCCAGCTGGTGTGACCATCACCATCGGTGCTGGCACAGCGGGAACAGGTGAGCCAAGCCTAGTCAATGCGTTCGCCAACCTAGGCGATGCTCCCTATGACTTCATCGCTTTCCCATGGTCAGGCACCACTGAGCTTGCATCTCTAACCAACTTGCTCAGCGACACCATCGGCCGTTGGGCTTGGAACGTAAGCCTCTTCGGACATGCGTTCACCGCACGCGAAGGCACTGCGTCGACACTGGCCAGCTACGGTGCAGCCCTAAACGATCAGCACGTCACTGTCCTAGGCATCAACGACACTCCAACTCCGATCTACAACGTGGCTGCCGACTATGCTGCGGTATGCGCTAGGAGCCTACGCGCCGATCCAGCTCTACCCTTGCAGAACTTGACAATGGGCATCTTGCCACCACCACGTGGCAGCCGGTTCTTGCTCAATGAGCGCAACACCCTGCTCTACAGCGGCATCTCGACAGCGAAGGTCAATGACGCCGGCCAGGCCATCCTAGAACGCTCTGTCACCACCTATCAGAAGAATGCAGCCGGTGCAGCCGATGACAGCTACCTCGACACCGAGACTCTAACGACACTGCAATTCCTAATCCGCGATCTCAAGAATGTCCTGGGCACAAAGTTTGCACGCAAGAAGCTCGTCGCTGATGGCACCCCGGTTCCCGGTGGATCAAGCTTCGTAACCCCATCGACAGTGAAGGGCGAGGTGATCGCTTGGTATCGCGGGCATGCAGCGAACGGCATGGTTCAGAACGTGGCTAACTTCACTCAGAACATGAAGGCCGAGAATGCAGGCAGTGGCCGTGTGTCACTGCTCTTGCCCATCGACGTAGCCAACCAGCTTCGAATTATCTCCACGCTCGTGCAGTTCACGAAGTCCTAACGTCCAGCGGGGAGAGCGTCATGCTCTCCCCACCACAATTGCCCGGTGCCTAGCACCCAAGAAAAAGGAAAACGAACATGGCAAAGCCCGCAGCTGGCGCAACCAGCTTCACCATCGACGGCAGCTCATATGCGCTGGTCGGCAATGTCACTTACAGCCCAAGCAGCATCAAGCGCGAAGCCCTCGTTGGAATTGATGGCCACCAAGTGTGGAAGGAAACTCCGACACTCGGCTTCATCGCTGCGAAGATCCGCGATCTTGGCCTCCGCGTAGAGGACTTCAATAAGATGCGCGAGGTCAACGTCTCCGTCACACTAGTGAGCGGCAAGCAGATCATCGGCACTGGCCTAGGCTGTGTTGATACCCAGGAAGTCGACACTGAGGATGCGACCTTCGACGTGCGCTTCGAAGGCATGGATGTCACGGAGATCCTATAATGAGCGACGACAACCAAGACATCCAACCAGCAGCCCGTCCTGAGCCGCTACCTGAGCTAGAGATCGAGCTACCTGAGCCAATCACCCTTGGTGGTAAGACCTACAACAGCATCACCCTCCGTGAGCCACGCCTTAAGGACCTAGAGGCAGGTGTCAACGCTGCACGCGGCTGCACAGGCGCTGAAGCTGACATGAAGCAGATGAAAGCTCTGATAGCGAGTGTCGCCGATGTGCCACGCCAAGTGGTCGAGAACCTCTCCGCACGCAAGTTCCGCGAGGCAGGAGACTACTTTGGCGGTTTTTTCTAAGCCCCAACTTCCCAACCAATTGGGAAGATCTGGCGGCTCAACTGACCCTTGCACATGGCTGGGATCCAATTGGCCCGGCCTCCGTGTGGGAGATGACACCCACAAAGCTCGCTTGGTGGAGAGATCAATCAAACCGCATTCATTCGAAGCAGCATCCGACTGAGGTGACTACAGATGGCTAATGGATTTTCAGTTAGAATTTCAGCGATTGATGCTGCTTCAAAGCCCATCGACAAGATCAACAAGCAGCTTGCCGCGATGCGTGCGCCAGTCGACCGCATGCGTGTCAGCCTTACCAAGCTCTCGAATCTCTCGGGGCTGACTGCGCTACGTGGCAGCATGACGCGCCTAGCTGAGACTGCCAAGAATACCGCACGCCCCATCGCTTCCATCATCCCTGGCCTGAGCGCGATCACTGGTGCGACGACAATCGCTGGCATGTTTGCCCTGGCGAACAGCTGGGCGAACCTAGGTGTACAGCTTGGGAATAACTCGCGCTTGATGGGCATCAACGTAAGCCGACTGCATGCCATGCAAGGCGCAGCAAGGCTGATGGGCAGCGATGCTGAGTCGCTGACGTCTGGCCTCGAAGCCCTAGCGAATAACATCCAAGACGGCATTGCGGGTCGTGCGCCTGAGTTCGTGCGACGCCTAGCCGACATGGGTATCTCGCTCAAGGATGCCAACGGCAATGCACGCAGCGCAGCTGACGTGTTCAACGACATCCAGCGTGTTATGTCGCGCTACAGAGATCCAATCATCCGTGCGCAGACTGCCAACGAGCTGTTTGGCGCATCAGCTGCTCGCTTGCTGGTCATCCTAGAGAAGTCACCTGAGGTGTGGGGCGCAGCACAGGAGCAGGCACGCAGGTACGGCGTCGAGACAGCTGGGAGCGTCGCAGCAGCAGACAAGCTCAACACTGCCCAGGTCGGCCTCAGGATGGCCTTCGAAGGCATGGGTCGTGCCCTGGTCACTAACCTCGGCCCACGTATGGCAAAGTTGTTCGACGACCTCAGCAATTGGGTTGTCCGCATCACACCGAAGGTGGTCGAGCTAGGCGAACGCTTCGTTGCCTGGTTGGAGCAGTTGGACTGGAACAAGGTACAGGAGGGTGGTCAACGCTTCCTCGGCATCTTGGAGACGATGAGCAATAATCTCAGCACCATCTTGAAAATCAGTGGCGCACTGCTAGGACTCTGGGTTGGCTCCAAATTCATAGCTGCCATCGCAGCTATAGGTCGCCTTACCACCGCCGTTGGCGCTCTAGCTGCGCCTGGTGCCCTAGCTGGCCTGTCTGGTGCCATTGGCATGCTGGGACGCTTTGCCGGTCCCCTTGGCCTCCTAGCAGCCGGGGTGGCCTTCATCGAAAGCCTGCAAGGCAGGACACCTGAGCAGCAGCAGGAGCAGCGCAACAACTGGCGTAACCGAGGGGCAATGGCTCCAGGCGGCGCACAGGCGCCTACAGGGACAGAGGCAGAGCGTGAGAACCGAATCTATGACGGCCTGATCTCCCGCGGCGTACCACCCGACGAAGCTGCGGGTATCACAGCCAACATCATGCGCGAAAGCCGTGGTGATCCAGCTACGGTCAACCCGGCCGGGGGTGGTGTTGGAGCTCATGGTCTCTACCAGGGACGCGCCAACAGGGCCTATCTCCCTGATGGCAGACTGTTGAGCCAAGGCACCATTGACGAGCAGCTCGACCAGCTAATCCGAGAGCGGAATGGCTCCGAGCGCAGGAACATCGAGCAAGCCGCTCGTGGGGCGCAGAACGCCGGTGATTGGGGTGTCGCCTATAGCCGCGGCTTTGAACGTCATGGAGATCAGAACGAGGATGCAGCTCGCGGCCTGCTAGCCGACCGTATTGCCCAGAGGCAGGCAGCTCGTAGAGCCCGCGGTGATGCAAACCCAACCCAACCAGGCGCACCTGCTCCACGCGGCGTTGATGCAGTCGCCAAGCCGCGCACCCCAGGTCCGGGCGCAGCCCTAACCGGCAACGCTCGCCTAGAAGTCGCATTCAGCAATCCACCTCCTGGCATGACCGCGAGAGCGGTGACGAGCGGCGGCATCTTTGCTGATGGTCCAAGGGTCAGCATGGGCATGCCTAGCTACGCAAGCGCATAAGGGAGGAAAGAGATATGGGTTTCACACCAGCATGGTACGCAGACATCAACCCAGCTAGCTGGCGTGGTGTCGAGTTTGGCGTAAGCGAGGTCAGCACAAGACGTGTGCCGCGCAACGCCGTGCATGAATATCCCTACCGCGACGATGTCTGGGTTGAGAACCTAAGCCGTGGTCCTGAGGAATACAGCTTCGATGCATACCTAGTCGGTGACGACGTTGCATCGCAGTACGTGGAGCTAAGGGCAGCACTTGAGGAGACAGGTGATGGTGAGCTTGTGCTCCCACGCCTTGGTCCGAAGAACGCATCCCTGATCTCGGTGGGTTATGGCGAGAGCACTGAGCCAGGGAACATGGTCCGAGTGCATCTCGTGTTCCTAGAATCTGTGTCGTCCAGCATCGCAGCTAGCAGCCGAGATCCCCTGGACATGATCAACGGCTTCGGTGAGGCGGTCAATAATATCAGCGTTGCATCCATTGGCGACTTCGTTCGCACGACCGGCGATGCACTGCGCTCCGGACAGGCAGCCGTGCAAAGCGTAACCCGCACTGCGCAGGGCTATGTCCGAGAGGTGCAAGGTGTGGTGCGTGATGCGACACGTGCAGTCAACTCGGTGCGCCCACTAGCCAACATGCTTGGCGTGAGCGATCGCACATTCGGACGCTTCATGCAGCCCCTGCGAACTGTCAGCGGGGCAGTCAACTCAGTCAACGCAGGCATCGGAAACGCGACCCGTGCAGCTAACGCAGCGGGGCAGCTAGCGAATGGTGCAACTCGTGCTGTTGGCGTCGTCGATAGGCTCGGCAACAACGTGATGAATTTGGTGAACCGATTATGACTATACTCGATGATCTAGCAGCAGAGGTGGTGGCGCTAACCCAGGCAGTCCGACCAGCTACCGCAGACCCAGCCGATCAGATCCGCTTGCTATCAAAGCTTGCGACGTTTGGCCTCGACACCAACATTCCACTAGGTACCGATCCTATCGGCATAGCAGGCTACCGCAACGCAGGCCCAGGTCAGCGATGGTATGGCACTGCACGCAGCACAGTGGCGACCTACTTCGATGCAGATGGCGTGCTGCGCACTGCTCCTCCCGGTATGGTTCGACCAGCGTTCAGCAATGGAGCACTCACCGGGCATCTCGATGAGCCAACTGCCACGAACCTGCGCCTCAACTCCTGCAACATTCTGCTCAACGGCGCGCCAGATACCTACTACATCGGAGCGAACGCAATCGACCAAGGTATGGTCACTGCGCCCGATGGAACGCTCACCGCACGCTGCGTGAAATCCGGTCCCTCGGGACCGGGTAATGTTTACCTCGCCAACGCGGCTGGCACTGCTGGCATGATCGCAGTGTCGCCGAATACCACCTACACCGCCTCGATCTATCTGAGAGATGGTGGAAACACCCCCATCATCGCGTGTGACGGCCCGACTGTCGACGAGTTCACATCGGGCCTATCCCATATCGGCCGCACTGCATACACCTGGGTTGGTGCCATGCTAAAGACTGGCGCCTACACCCGCTACAGCGTGACATGGACAACAGCCTCAACGTGCGAAAACGTAGTGGTGACATGGGCAGCGAACTGGACTGTCAACGGCATTGTTGATGTCTGGGGTGCGCAGCTTGAGGCAGGCGACACAGCAACCAGCATTATCTACACCGGAAACTCACCAGCCACTCGCGCAGCCGATAACATCGTTATCCAGACTGTCTCCGAGCTATCAACAGCAGCGCAAGCAAGCAAGATCGCAGAGGCAAGCCTTGCTGCCCTATGCCGCCGTGCCGCTCTCTCTGAGCTAGCCCTTGCAGTTCAGGACTACGCCCCTGCGAGCAGCGATGAGGCATCGGCTGCGTTGAAGCGCATCCTACCCCTGTATGACGCAGAGATCGCCAATGCGGCGGATCGGAACGACCTAGACTCCTGTAATGAGCTGCGATCACTAAGAGTGATCGTGACGCAGGACCTACAGCGCCGCGGCATGCAGTTGCCCGAGATCATGCAGGTCGAGCTACCAACCTCTCTTCCATCTCTCACCATCGCACAGATGCTCTACGGAGATGGCAGGCGAGCAGACGAGCTTGAGCGCCGTGTTGACACACCACACCCACTCTTCTTCCCCACGAGATTTGAGGCGCTGAGCCGCTGATTGGTAGACGACCATGCCTGTGAACAACGACTTAACATTGAAGGTTGGTGGCTATGAGGTAGCTGGCTGGAAGGAAATCCGGGTCACGCGCAGTATGGAGATCTTCCCAAGCGACTTTGAGCTTATCGCAGCCGAGGGCATCCCCAACACCGTAGTGTCGAGCCTGGTTGAAGGCGCTCCATGCGAGATCAGTGTCGCTGGTAAGACGCTGCTGGTTGGCAAGATCGACGCGGTAGACGAGAAGCTTACGATCAACGACCACGGCGTTGCAGTGCGTGGCCGCAGCAAGTGCCGAGAACTCTTCGATTGCAGTGCCGAGATCGCTTCATGGCATGGCACACGCAACAGCACCACGATCACCGAGCTAGCGGTTGAGTTGTGCCAACCATATGGCATCCGAGTTGATGACCTGACATCACGCTACCCAGGCGGACAGACATCCAACCCACGCTTTGAGCAGTTCACCGCGAACTTGGGCGAGACACCCTACAGCATATTGGAGCGTGTTGCGCGTTCGGTTGGCGTCTTGGTCTATGATGATCCAGAAGGCAACCTTGTGCTCGCACGCTTCCTTGGTGAACCACATTCGCTACGTGGCAGCCTGGTGCTTGGGAAAAACATCGAGGCGATCACGGTCAGGCGAAGCGTTGACCAGCGATACCACCACTACCGCGTCATTCCTCAGTCGGTGAACTCCTTCGAGGACAGGCGACACGAAGCAAACCAAGCAGGTGGTGCGCGAACCAACTTCATCCAAGCTGCGTCTATCGACCCTGGCGTTGATCCAATGCGTGGCCTCTACATCATCGGTGAACAGGCATTGCTGTCGCGCAATCTGGCGCAGCAGCGTGCTGACTGGGATCGAAACCGCAGATGGGGACGGAGCCAGCCAATCAGCACAACGGTAGACTCGTGGTTCGATAGCCAAGGCCGCCTTTGGCAGCCCAACACGCTTGTCGAGGTGAAGGCACCAAAGCTTATAGCGACCAACAGGGAGTGGACGCTGGCAACGGTGACGTTCAACAAGGGTGCAGGCGGCACCACAGCTGATCTCGTGCTCATGCCACCACAAGCCTTCGACATTCAGCCATCGGTGCTACAGCCAACTTACGCAGACCGCACACAAGCTGCCCGGGAAGCCGCAGACGCAGCACGACAAGATCCACGTGGAGGTGGACAATGAGCCAATACGACGATGAGCGCATGTTCAGGCGCATTCAGCACATGGTACGACCAGCACGAACCACGGCACCACCGAATGAGGCTGGTGTCTGCCAAAGGCTGCAAGTGCAGTTCAACGACGCTGAGCTTCGTGAAATCCCATCGCTACAGTTCTACGGCTTCGCATCTAGCCCAAAGCCTGACACTGACGTGCTGGTGCTAGCTGTCGCTGGTGATGGCACGAACAGCCTGGTCCTTGGATCGAATGATCAGCGATACCGGCCACGCAACATGAGTGTTGGCGAGGTCAGGATCTACAACGAGGCAGGCACCTACATTCAGATCAAAGGCGGTGAGGTGAACATCCATGCCGCGAGCAAGGTTAACATTGTCACGCCTGAAACCACGATGAGCGGCAAGCTCACTGTCGAGGGCGACATCACCAGCACATCGGGCGATGTCAAAGCCGGAAGCGTCAGCCTCAAGCAGCATGTCCACATCAACACCCAGCCGGGCTCAGGCCTCTCCGGCACACCTCAGCAGTAAGGATACGCCATGGCAGACATCAGGATCACATGGGACAAGGAGCGCAATGTAGGCGATTGGAGCTTTGTCGCAGGCAACCTTGCAACTGACGCGGATGTCTACACCGCAGTCGTAGTGAGCCTCTTCACCGACCGCGTTACCAGTCCCGACATCCTTCCGCCCAATGGCCTGAGATTTCAGAAGGGCTGGTGGGGTGATGCCTTTAGCCGCCGACCCGTTGGCTCACGCCTCTATCTGCTCCACCGAGCGAAGAAGGAAGGGGCTTTGCTGCGAGCAAGGGATTACTGCAATGAAGCACTCAACTGGTTGGTAGAAGACCGCATAGCAAGGAGCGTGGAGGTTAAGACATGGTGGCTGACAGCTGATGCGCTTGCCATCCACATCGTAGTCACCAAGCCTGATGGCTCGATTGCTGACTTACCCCGCTTTGAATGGGCTTGGCGCCGATAATTGGGTAATCCGGTAAATACGGGAAAGTCCTTCTAGACTGAGAGGTTTTCCCGTGCCGCTATTACTCCCAACACTAACCGCCTTGCAGCAGCAGGCGATTTCAGACATCGCTTCGAACCTCCCAACGGGAGCACCACTCCACAACTCCGAGCTACGCATCCTGGCCATGACCCTGGCTGGCATGATCAACAGCACCTATGGCTACCTAGCCTACCGTGCAAAGCAGGGCGTGCCCTGGACGGCCACGGACGAGGACCTGGAGGGCTGGGCTGCACTGAGGGGCATTACCCCTACCCAGCTACCTATGCGACCGGCACAGCCACATTCACGGGGCTACAGGGCAGCGTTATCCCAACTGGTACGACTGTCCTACGTGGTGACGGTCTGGCTTATACGACCAACGAGGAACGGGTTGTCGGATCAGGTGGCACTGCAACTGTGCCAATTACCGCAGTCGAGGACGGTGCCAATGGCAATGCCGATGCGGGCATTACCCTTACCCTCACCTCACCAATCGCCGGCGTGTTGCCAGCTGGCGTAAGTGCCTCGGTTATCACGGGCGGTGCAGATCAGGAGGACAATGAATCTCTCCGCACTCGCATGAACCAAGCCTACGCCAGCCCACCACAAGGTGGTGCAGCAGATGACTATGTGACCTGGGCAATGAGCGTGCCGGGTGTCACCAGGGCATGGGTGAACCCCTTAGGGGCTGGTGCGGGCACAGTGGTTGTCTATGCGATGCTGGACCAAGCCCAAGCCGTTAACGGTGGCTTCCCTCAAGGCACAACAGGTGTAGCGACACTTGAAACGCGCGCAGACCCTGCGACTGGCGACCAGCTGACCATCGCGAATTGTATCTACCCACTCCGACCGGCTACTGCACTCGTCTACGTAGCTGCTCCTGCGCCCCAGCCCATCGACATCACCATCACAACGCTCAACCCCAACACGACGGCAATTCAGGCAGGCATCGCGCAAGCGATCAGAGACCTGTTCGTCCGAGTGGGCACGCCGCTTGGTGGCACGATCTATCCCAGCGACCTCAATGGCGCCATCGCAAGCGTCTCAGGTGTCAATCACTTCACACTGGCTAGCCCTACATCGCCTGTCTCGATTGCAGTGGGTTCGCTGCCAACGCTTGGCACGCTGACTGTGAGCTAAGCCATGGCATCATACGATTACACCACAGAGCAGTTCGTCCAAGCGTTCCTGAACCTCCTTCCCTCCGGTGCAGTTTGGCCGAAGGAGCGAGACAGCAACATGACTGCGGCAGTTGCCGCAATGATGCCCATGTTCGAGCGACTGCACCAGCGCACCAACGACACATTCAACGAGACCTTCCCTGCAACCACAGCTGAACTGCTCTCAGAATGGGAAGCCAGCCTCGGACTTCCAGATCCCTGCCAGGGTGATGCTCCATCCGTGGAATCGCGACGCGCACAGGTGCTTGCACGCTTTGCTAACACAGGTGGGCAATCACTGAGCCACCTTACCCGCTACGCCAAGAACCTCGGCTACAACATCAGCATCACTGAATATGCGCCATTTCGATGCGAGGAGAGCGCAGTCGAGGAACCGATATACGACGACGATGTAGCATACCTTCTCACAGTGAACGCCCCACTCGATAACCTGCGTGAGTTTGAGGTCGAGAACAGCGCAGTCGAGGATCCACTTCGATCATGGGGCAATGAGGTGCTTGAGTGCGAGTTGATCCGCATCAAGCCTGCACATTGCAACATAGTATTCAGCTACACGCCGCCACCGTCACCAAACGTGGCTCCCAACCCCGAAGCCGCTGGTGCTGCATTAGGCACGACATTCCCAACCCAATGGACACGCCATTCAGCAATGTCCATTGTCGGCATCGGTTATGAGGGAGGTTTGCCATACATCGACGTTCGCTGGAACATCCCCGGTGCAGTGACCGGTGCAAGTCTCGTGTTCGGCGCACCAACCTACAATCCGGTTACGCCCGGCGAAGTCTGGTCCGGTGGTCTGTTTGTCAAACTGATCTCCGGCAGCATCCCAAGTGCCACTGGCGAGGTCATGTCGATCCGACTGAGGCAAACCAACTCGTCGGTTCAGTTCGCCAATACCAGTGACACGCAGATCACTCCAACCAGTGCACCGCTCCTTGCACAGCGATGGGTTAAGGAGGGCGCTGTGATGGGTGGCACGTCCGCTTACCTCAATCTAAATCTCACGGTGAACACCACGGCTGCACGTGACTTCACGTTGCGTATCGCATGGCCGCAGCTGGAACGCGGTGCGACATTGAGCAGTGTGATCTGACGGCACGCTAGAACCGCCTCGCCAGCTAAATATCGGAAATTCCGAAATAACCTGGCGAGGTTTCCTATGGTTTACAAAGTCGATAACTCAACGTCTGTGCCGGTGATGCCGACACCCGGCGCCGCTGGCACAGGCGGTTGGTTCACTCCCGGCAACCCACTTGCTAGCATTCCGGCGACACGTGTTCCCGCCGACTGGTGCAACATGGTTCAGGCAGAACTCCTGAACGTCATTAGCGCAGCTGGCATCTCACCCGACAAGTCGAAGCAGGATCAGCTGCTCACAGCAATGCGCAAGCTTGGCCGTTTCAAGCTGCAAGGCGCCACGACATTGTATGTCACATCCACAGGTAACGACACTACAGGCGACGGCAGTGTGTCCGCGCCATTCGCTTCGGTCACTGGAGCCTGGGACTACCTGATCAAGAACATCGACGTTAACGGCCAGACGGTCACGATTCAGGTTGCAGAAGGCACCTACACAGCAGGCGCCTCGCTGACTGGACAGCCCGTTGGCGCCACGTCGCAACTCATCGCCATTCAAGGCAACACGGCTAACCCAGCAGCCTGCTCCATCAACGCATCGGTGGGGAATGGCTTCACAGCCAACTTCGGTGCCAAAGCTTCGATCCGGGGATTCAAGGTCACCGCACCACAAAACCCAGCGGACTTCACCAGCCGAGGCTGTGGTATTGCTGCGGTCAATGGCTCCTTTCTCCTCTTTCGAGACATGGATTTCGGCACCTGCAGTGACGCGCATATCCGCTGCGAATTTGGCAGCATCATCGGCATGAATGCCGTGGCCGCTAACAGCGCGCCCTACTCGATCTCCGGGAATGCGAACAACCACATATTCGTTGGGCAGGCATCGGTGGTGAACCTGAATGGCGCTATCATCACGCTGAGCGGCAGCCGCGCATTCAGCGTGTTCGCCAACTCATACTTTGGACTCATCCTTAGCAGCCTCAACTCATTCATCGGCACGGTGGGTAGCACCACCGGGCAACGCTACGTGTCCGCTTGGAACGGCGTGATCGCAACCAATGGCAGCGGCGCTAACCACTTCCCCGGCAGCATCGCAGGCGTCTCGCAGACAGGAGGACAATACAACTGATGTTACACAATCCAATTCCATATGAGCCAAAATCTTGGTTCTGGGTCGTAGGTGGTGACGAGGAGCAGGTCTACTCAAGCGCCGCCGCAGCTTATGTCCCGGTCAGCGATCCCGCCTACACTGCCTGGCTCGAAGCCGGCGGCTACGCAAGTCGCATTGGCACCGAGGCAGAGCTTGAGGAGGTGCTAGCTGAGGCATACCCCGAAGGCTGGAAGGACTACGTCCCAACGGTAACAGTCACCCCTCTTGAGTTCATGGACCGCTTCACAACAGAGGAAAAGGCTGCGGTAGCTGCGGCTGCGCAAGCTGATGCGACCGTGCTGCTGTGGATGATGACCATGGCTGCGGCACAGGAAGTCGTGCTCGGTGATGACAAGGTCACCGCAGGCATCGATGCGCTTGTTCAGGCTGGCATTCTCACTGAGGAACGCGGAGCAGCGATCGCGTCTGCATAAACCATAAGAAGCAAGAGCCCGCAAAGGGCCGAAAGTGACTACAACGTGGAACTAGAAATCACCGAGCCAGTCGATGACTCCCTGCGCCAAGGGGACACTTACCAACGCGACTTGGTGCTGGACACCTAGTGGCATCTCTGTGTGCGTGAATGGTGGGGCGATCCAAAGCACTCCTGGCACGATACCCGCTGCGATCAACCAGGCGACCCTCTTCGGCTCCCGCACAAGCAGCGAGGCATTCAACGGGGAAGTCGCTTACGCCTACGCGCATTCAGGTGTGCTTTCTGATGCAGCGTTTCAGGCTGCATGCAGCAATCCAGGTACCTAAACCCATCGCGCTGCAATCCTGGTGTCTGCGATAAATACGGGCAGTCGTAGACATTTTGGAGGGCGTTATGGCCGTCGTCTCAGGAACTTTCACCGCAGCTGGCACATCCGCTAGCTACACCGCAGCTGGCTCATTCAACGTCCAGCTCACCGGCACATTCAACGCTGAGCTAAAGCTTGAGCGATGCCTCGATGGCACGAACTGGCTATCCGTGCCAGTTGATCCAGTGGGCAACCCAAATACGTTTGGCAAGCCGATGACCTTGACGGTGCATGAGGTCGAGAGCGGTGCATTGTACCGCTGGAACTGCACAACCCACATCTCTGGCACAGTGGCTTACAGGATCAGCCCATGAGCATAAGGGCGCTACTACGCAGCCCGCTCCGATCACCACTTGCCAGCCCATTCGTGCGTAGCTCTGCACTGAGTTGGAGCCCACTTAACGCAGGTGCCAACTTGCGTTTTTGGTATGACGCTGGCGCGGTCAATGGGCTCTCTGCCAGCGGTGGTAACGTCGATCAGCTGACTGACCTTTCTGGGAACGGACGCAATCTCCTACCGGTCATGTCCTCACGTCGTCCTACCGTTGGCCAAACTTCGCCCAACGGACGACCGGTTATTGATCTGGCCGCATCGAGCCTACAGAGCTTGGAGCTAACCGACGCGACGTTGCAGCCCATTTTTGGTGGCACACTTCCTTGCACCATCGGCGCCTACTTCTTTCGCGCAGCTGGTGGTGGCTCGGGCTTTTGGCCGGTCCTCGATTTGGCGAACCCAAGCTCTAGCGGAACGGCAGACCGACATTCCATTGCGCATTGGGTGAGTCCTCCCAACACCACCTTTTCACGGCGCAACAACTCGACGCCAAACGTCGTCCCCCAGGTTGAGCTGGTTGGGCCTGCGCACATCCTGGCGATATACCGGTACAACGGCAGTAGCCACACGACGAGTGTCCGTGCCTTATGGACATCTGGTGTGTTCGCAGCGGCCGCGACGGTTCTCTCCGATACTGTCGCTATCGCAGGCCTGTCACGCATGACGCTTGGAGCGCGCTACATGGGCGGATCCATTAGCAACCATGCGAATGGTCAGGTCGGCGAAGTGTTCGGCATCGACAAGCTTCTTAGCGATGAGGAAACTGCTCGCGCCCTAAACGCCCTGTGGGCGAAGTGGATCGGCGCTTGATCTGACATTCAACAGCACTGGACCAGACACAGAAAAGCCAGGGTGGTTTCCCACCCTGGCTTGCTGTTGAGCCGCTCGCGAAGTTGTGAGGACGGGGTTTTATAAGATTTCGGCTGCCGTCGGTATCTGATCTCGCTGGGGCATTTTGCCCTGGCGTTACGTGGAGATGACGCCTTGCCAAGACGACGACGCCCTCTCGCTCCATGGGGTGCTCGCACTGCGCTACGCGGTGACCCCGGACGATGCCGTGAGATTTGGGAGAATGCTCAAGCGGCGAAGTTGCTGCTGCGCAGTCGAACACGGTCACTTAGCCGTAGCGACAGCTACCGATTGCGGGCACTCGTGGGTTGGGGACGCCGCATTGAGCGGTGGTTCGGGACACCAGCTAGCGCGCCGCCCAGCAGTTTGGCCTCACCAGTGAACAGCTCGACGAGCTATTCCGACAAGCCGCAGCGATCGTGATCTGAATGGAAAAGCCAGGGTGGGAAACCACCCTGGCTTGCTGTTGGGCGCTTGCGTTGCGCTAGCTGCGCTTGCCCGCTGTACGACCCTGTGCGGGCTTCTCAGGGGCATCCGCAGGGGTGCTTGCAGCAACGCCCTTGCGGGACTTACCGCGCTGTGCAGCAAGCTTGAGCAGAGCTTCATCCAACTCCCCAGCCTCGACCGACTGCTTCACGACATCGAGGACGTTGAGCACATCGGACAGTGCAGCACCGCTTTCGATGGCTGTGCCACCGTTAATCTGGATGGGCGACGAGCCGTACTTGAGGCTGACGTACCAGGTGCCGGAGTGCTTGAACGCCCAGGGCCGGAATTTCCGATCCTGCTCGACACCCTGAACCTTGCGCGTCGCCTTGAAGGGCTTGCCCTCGATCTGCGAGTTGCACCACTCGACCTGCTCAGCAATCGCGTTGAGCAGCTTCGCCCGGACCCGGCTAGCAGGGTCGTTAGCAGCAACGCTGGGCTTGAGAGACACCATCTTGAGAGAAGCAAGAAGGGGCATCGTTGAACTCCCGTTGGGTTGGCCAATCGCCAACAAGGACATAACGAAGCAGTTCAGGGGTGCCATCAAGAAAAGAATCACCAAATGAGTGATATTTCTTCAGTTTTTCTGGTCGCTCTTTCGGTGTGTTGGTGTCTTGGTTTCCTGGGCAACTAGGAGCAGGCCCATGTATTTCATCATCTTCGAGTGCGGTGGGGAGTTTGTGCATCTGCATGTTACGGGTGCAGAGCTTGGGGAATGGGAGCGTTTAGCAAGGGTGCTGACTGCCCTGGGATGCCCTGCGGGTGTCACGATACTGCACCACTAAGCCACCCCTGTATGACCCTCACAGGCAGCCCTAGTGGCTGCCTTTTCTGTCAGCAGTGCGGGTGTCTGCGTCCTAGGCAATGTCAGGGGTAGTGCTGCGCTTGCGTAGGTCGATCAGCTTGTAGCCCTCGTAGTGCCGGTTCGACACGTAGCCGACAGGTTCAGGTACCCGCTTCGGCTTGCGTGGTGGTTTTGGCTTGGGTGCTGCCTTCGGCTTTGGTGGTGGCTTGGGCTTAGGTGGTGGCTTGGGTGCCGGGTTGAGTTTCACCTTAGTCTTGGGTCGGCCTCTCGGCTTAGATGAGGGCTTGGAGTCGGATAAGGGCGGATGTGGGATGCCATGCTTGGCACGTTCGAAATAGCGCACATTCCTGATCTGTGCAGTCGTCAAGCCGAAGCGTGGAGCTAGCGCACTGGCTCGCTCGCTTGAGAGTGCAATCTCCAGGCGTTCCTCTAGTGTGACGGGCAGTGGCACAAACTTCTTCTGCATATGCCTACTTATCGCGACGACAGTAGGGTTCTTCGGTAAATACGTGAGCAGCCTCAACGAGGAGGTCGCTCATGCACATCGCAGCCCGCAGCCCAGCAGTTAGCCGCGACGAGCAGCAACGCCGGGATTACATCGTCCGCTTCTCGACCTTCCTCTTCTCCATCGACATCACTGAGCGTGATCGCTTGCCGTTGCTCGCAAGGCTCGCGCTGATCGAGTGTCAGTGGTTCGAACACCCCATCGCATGGCTGAACGAGTTTGGTGAGGTGGTCAGTCGGATCACCGTGGGCACCGATGACTTCAGTGCCGCACGCTGCATCCAACTCGCTACCGTGTAGCTAGCCGAGTGCCTGCATCGCTTTGATGACCTGGGCAGCGTGTTCGGCTGGCTTCACCTTCCGCCACACATTGCGGATCACGCCGTCAGGGCCAACGAGGAACGAGCTTCGCTCCATTCCCATATAGCGACGCCCATACATACTTTTCTCGACCCAAGTGCCGTAGGCATCGGCCACCTTGTGGTCGGGGTCGCTAGCCAGTGGGAACGTCAGATTAAACTTTTTCGCGAACTTCTCGATGGCGGGCAGGCCATCAGGCGACACGCCGATCACTTCTAGTGACAGCTTACCAAGCTGTGGGAGTGCTTCCTGGATGCCACATGCCTGCGTGGTGCAGCCGGGAGTGTCAGCTTTGGGATAGAAGTAGATCAGGTACGGACGCCCCATAAGGCTGTCACTGCTGACAGTGCGACCGCCGCTCGCTTGCATCGTGAAAACAGGAGCCTTGCTCCCGACCTCGACAGTGTCGCTCATGGGGCGTTCCTTTAGCTCGCGGCGAAGGTTTGAACTCGAGGCCGCTCGGGCGCAGCCGTAGCCAATAACGTGTAACGCTGCAAAGCTCCCAGTACGGAGAGATACACCATGCCTTCTAGCTCGCCGACACCCAAGAAGCGTCCTAAGCAACTAAAGTACCTGGGCGGGCGAGAATGGGTACCTAGCGGAAGGGCTTTCAGGAAATATTCTTTTTTGATCGTAGAACACGAACCATTGCGCGTAATGGTCTACAGAGACTGGCTAAAGGCCGAGGGCGCTAGAAAAATCGTGGACGTCTCTACGGGGGCAGAGGCATTTCAAATTACACAAAATTGGAAGCCTGATTTAATATTGCTTGATTTTCAGCTGCCAGATACGAATGCGTTTGAGTTATGCGGTCAGTGGAGGCAAGCCGGCAAAGCATTCAAAATTGTCATTGCGTCTGGAATGGCTACTAATGTTGCGTTTGGCCTTGCAGCGGCGGAGTATGGTGTTTTAGGATACTTGGCTCTTCCTGTAGGACCAGAAGAGCTATACCTGACTATTCAAGATGTTTTACTGTTCGGACGTTGCTCTCCTTCTGATCGAGAGCAGCTTGTGCGACAAAAAGCGGTTTATGAGCAGGAACTAGCAGCAAGTTATGCGCAAAAGCTGAAAGCCATTTCAGACGCGCGAGAATTAGGGACTGATCAGAAAAGCCAACATTCGAGTCCCCTCATGAAAGGACTTGGACGGGTTGCCGAGGAAATATCTAAAAAAGTCGGATCGGACTTCTTGCTGAAGTTGCTTAGCCGGTTGCTTTGATCAGCACAGGATATTGATACCGACCCTAGGCTACTAACCCTGTAAAAATGGATGTATGGCCGGAAATACATGGGCATGGAGCGCAGCAGCTTCCTGGTGGGCGCGGATGGAAAGCTGGTGCGGATCTGGCGCAAGGTGAAGCCGGCGGCGCATGCGGCCGAGGTGCTGAAGGCGGCGGCCGCGCTGGGCTGACCCTCCCGCCCCCGGGCGCCGCAGGGGCTCGGGCCTTTTCCCGCTCGGCCTTTCACGCCGCCGTTCCCGCGCTTCGGGCGATTGCACACCGAAGCTGCCTGGAGCCCTTGTTTGCAGAGCATCTTCACGCGTTCAGATGATTCCATCCGAACGCGATCTGCTCTAGCCGCGGCAGCCGACCGAACGGTGCTGAGGTCGTCCCAAGCCTGGGTCGGACCTGTCAAATTTTCCGACTCCTGTGCCCTTCCAGGAGGCCGGGGACCCTGGGGATGTCCCCCAGGGTCTGCCGAAAGCGTGCGATTCGGTTCCGGTGGCCGCCCGGCCGCGGCTCAGCCCTTGCGGCGGAGCCGCAGCACGCCGAGGCCGAGCAGGCCGGCGCCGAGCAGGGACAGGCCGAGCGGCTCCGGCACCTCCAGCGGGGTGTAGGTATAGACCACTTCCCAGCTCGCCCCCGCGGTGGTCGCCGAGCCGATGACCGGGAAGCCGCCCGTGGAGTTGGAGGTGGTGACCGCGGCGGCCGTGATCGGCAGCACGATGTTGCCGCCGCCGATGAAGAGCGCGAGCTGGCCGGGCGCAGTCACCGTCGCCGAATCGCTATCGGAGCCCGAAGGCTCCGGCACGGTGATCGGCATGCCGGTGGTGTTGGGCGGGATATCGACGTTCCCGAGAGTCGCCATCGGCGTGGTGACGACGATGACGTTATTGTTCGGGTCGGTCAGGGTGAGGGTCGTGGTAACCGTCGCGCTGTTCACATGGACCGGCTGGCTGCCCGAGAAGTTCAGCAGCAGGAAGCTGCCCGTCGTCGTGCCGCCCAGGGTGAAGGTGGCGGAGGTGAGCGTGCCGAGGCTCGGGTTGAATTTCGGCACGCTGACGGTCGTGTTCCAGTTGGTGTCCGCCATCGGGACGGATCCCGAATAGCTGATGGTAGCCGCCTTCGCGGCTCCGATGGAGAGCGTGAGGCCGAGAGCGGCAACGGCAAGAGTTACAAATCGCACGGCGCATTCCTTACTCAGGAGGGCGGCCCGTACCCGGAAATTTTGCCGGGGGTGAGGCTTGGCCCCTGCCTTGCAGCCGTCATGCCAGCACCCCAACGCATTGATTCACTTCGATTGACCGGTAAGCCACCGCGTCGGATGTAAAGTTTGGCGACTCATTCCGCTGCCGGCTTGCGCGTCGTCCCTCCTCTTGCCTTCGCGCCGCCGCCCGCCCTATCCGTGCCGCATCCCGGCTCCAGGACAACGCCCCCTTGTCCAATCCCCATGCCGACCGACGTCCGCTCACCCCCGCCCTCATGCTCGGCGTGCTCGGCGTGGTCTATGGCGATATCGGCACCAGCCCGCTCTACGCCCTCAAAGCCTCCGTCCTGCACTTCTCGGCCGATGGGGTGGAGCGCTGGGAGGTGCTCGGCCTCCTCAGCCTCATCTTCTGGTCGCTCGTCCTCACCGTCACGGTGAAGTACGTCGTCTTCGTCCTGCGCGCCGATAACCGCGGGGAAGGCGGCATCCTGGCGCTGATGGCGCTCGCCCAGCGCTCCTGCGCCACGGAGCGGGGCCGCTGGCTGGTGGCGCTGCTCGGCATGGCCGGGGCCTGCCTGTTCTTCGGCGACGGCATCATCACCCCGGCGATCTCCGTCCTCTCGGCGGTGGAGGGGCTGAAGGTCGTCTCCCCGGCCTTCGAGGAGGCGGTGATCCCCCTCTCCCTGGCCGTCCTGCTCGGCCTCTTCCTGGTGCAGTACCGCGGCACCGGCAGCGTCGGCGCGGTGTTCGGGCCGGTCTGCGCCCTGTGGTTCGGCAGCATCGGCATCCTCGGCCTGGTCGAGATCGTGCGGGAGCCGGAGGTGCTCGTCGCCCTCTCCCCCACCTATGCGATCCATTTCTGTGCCGTCTATCGGCTGGCCGCCTTCATTGCCATGGGCAGCGTGGTGCTGGCCGTCACCGGGGCGGAAGCGCTCTACGCCGATATGGGCCATTTCGGGAAGCGGCCGATCCAGGCCGCCTGGCTCGGCTTCGTGCTGCCCGCCCTGTCGCTGAACTATTTCGGCCAGGGGGCACTGCTGCTCTCGCGGCCGGAGGCGCTGGAGAACCCCTTCTTCCTGCTGGCGCCGGACTGGGCGCGGCTGCCGCTGGTGGTGCTGGCGACGGCCGCCACCATCATCGCCAGCCAGGCCATGATCTCGGGCGCCTATTCCATCGCCCGGCAATGCGTCCAGCTCGGCTTCTCGCCGCGGCTCGAGGTGCGGCACACCTCCGAGACGGAGGAGGGGCAGATCTACATGCCCCAGGTGAATTTCGCCCTGCTCATCGGCGTCGTCATCCTGGTGATGGAGTTCCGCAGCTCGGACAGCCTGGCGGCGGCCTACGGCATCGCCGTCACCGGCACCTTCCTCTGCACCTCCTGCCTCGCCTTCATCGTCTTCCGCCGGCAATTCGGCTGGCCCCTCCTGCTCACCCTCGGCGTGTTCGGGCCGCTCTTCGCCCTCGACCTGGTGTTCTTCATCGCCAATGTCCTGAAGATCCCGGATGGCGGCTATGTGCCGCTCATCCTCGGCGGCGTGCTGATGGTGCTGATGAACACCTGGTACCGCGGCCGCCAGCTCCTCTTCGCCCGCTTCCGCCAGGACAGCCTGCCGCTGAAATCCTTCCTCGCCAGGCTGCCGCAGAGCCGCACCATCCGCGTCCCCGGCGTCGCCGTCTTCATGACCGGCCAGGCCGACCTCGTCCCCGGCGCGCTGCTGCACAACCTGAAGCACAACAAGGTGCTGCATGAGCGGGTGCTGTTCGTGACGGTGCTGAACGACGACGTGCCGCAGGTGGCGGACGAGAAGCGGCGGGAGGTCTCGGAGCTGGCGCCGGACATCCATCGCGTCATCCTCCGCTACGGCTTCCAGGAAAGCCCGAACATCCCGCGGGAGCTGGCGGCGCTGCGCGCCGAGGGGGTGCAGTTCGAGCCGATGCAGACCAGCTACTTCCTGGGGCGGGAGACGCTGGTGCAGGCGGTGGTGCCGAAGATGTCGCGCTGGCGGCAATGGCTTTTCACCCTGATGTCCCGCAATGCCGTGCCGGCGACGGAGTTCTTCCGCATCCCGTCCGACCGGGTGGTGGAGCTCGGCGTCCGGGTGGCGATCTGAGGCCGGCGGCCCGGCCGGCCGCAGCGCTGAACCGGGGGGCCGCCCGGGCGTTCGCCCTCGACCTTCGGCCCTGGCGCCCGGCCTGTCCTGTCTGCGCCGGCCCCGGCGCGCGGCGCGGGCGGGCATTGAAGAACGAGGGCTGGCGTCCTGGGCCCGCACGCCGCGGGGCGGCGGATCCGGGGCCCGGCAGGTGGAGGATTGCCATGCGCCTGGTGACCCTGGTGATGGCCTCGGGCCCCGGCTTCCCCGGCGGCAGCCCGGAGCATCGCTACGAGATGGAAGTGGCGCTGACCGCCGACCGCCGGCTGGACGCCGTCGCCTGGGCGGAATCCAGCGTGCCCTGGCGCGCCCGGCGCTTCTGGCCCGGGCAGGCGCCGCGCGAGGGCTTCCTGCATCACGAGGCCGAGACCGGCTGGTCCCTGCGGTTCCCGCCCCCGCCCGGGGCGGCGGCGGATGCGGCGCCGCAGGCCCTGCTGCGCCATGCCGGGCAGATCCGCCCGGGGGAACACCTGACGATCCAGGAGCCGGACGGGCGGGAGTATGGCTGGCGCGTGGTGGGGGTGGAGGTGCCGCCGGGGCCTGTTGCGCCGCCATGAAACCCCTGCGGCGGCGTTGACCCGGGCCAGGGCCCATGCCAAGCCTTCCCCGGCCGGCCAGCCGTGCAGGCAGGGCCGGCGGGCGATTTGGCCAGGAGCGGCATGAGCGACAGCGGAAGCGACCCGGTACTCCAGGCGGCGATGCGGCTGGAGGCGGCGGTGGAGAAGCTGGCGATGGCCCTTTCCGCCAGCCTGGATCGGCTGGGGGCCGGGGCGGAGACCGTGCCGCGGGCGGAGGTGGCGGCGCTGGCCGAAAGGCTGGATGCGACGCTTGGCCGGCTGCGCCTGGCGCTGGCCGAGGAGCTGCGCGGCGCGCCGGAGGAGGAGGAGTAGCGCGTGGGGCAGGTTACCGTCCGGGTCAATGGCTACCAGCACACCATCGGCTGCAAGGATGGCGAGGAGCCCCATGTCACCGGCCTCGTCGCCCAGATCGAGGAGAAGGTGAAGCTGATCCGCGCCATGGGCGGGCAGTTCTCCGAGGCGCGGATGCTGCTGCATGTGGCGCTGCTGCTGGCCGATGAGCTGCACGATCTGCGCGCCGGCGGCGCCCCGACCGCCTTCCCCGCCGCTGCAGCGGCCCCGGATCCGCAGCTGGCGGACCGCTTGGCGCGCATCGCCGAGCGCATCGAGGGCCTGGCCCAGACTCTGGACGCGCAGCCCCTCGACCGCGGCTGATCCCCTCCCTATATGGGGTGGGCGGAGCTGCCCGGTGCGTCAGGCACTTCATCCCCGGGGCCAATAAGCATCCTCCGGGAACTGGCTCTGCCCGGATCGTGGTCCGGGTACCTGGTGCCCACCTGCTCACGCAGGCCTTGGGAGGATGAGACGCCAACGGCCATGGTGGCCCCGCACTTCACCCCCTTTCCCCTCTGCGCCGAGACCCTGAACGGGCTGAAGGCCGAGGCCCGCCGCGCCGCGCTGGAGCGGCGCGCCGGCCATGACCCCGCGCTGGGGGCGGCACTCGTCCCGCATGTGCTGGCGGCGGGCGCCATCCCCGAGGGCGCCGTGGTCGCCGGCTTCTGGCCGATGGGAAGCGAGATCGACCCGCGCCCGCTGATGCAGGCCCTGGCCGCGCGTGGCCATGCGCTGGCCCTGCCGCTGACGCCGAGGCGTGGCCAGCCCCTCACCTTCCGCCGCTGGCGCTTCGGCGAGCCCCTGGCCCCCGGCCCCTTCGGCACCAGCCAGCCGGCGGGCGGCGAGCCCGTGGCGCCGCAGGCGCTGCTGGTGCCGCTGCTCGCCTTCGACCGGGCCGGACGGCGGCTCGGCTACGGCGCCGGCTATTACGACCGGACGCTCGCCACCCTACCCGGGGCGGTCGCCATCGGCGTCGCCTATGCGGCGCAGGAGATGGCGGAGGTGCCGGCGGGACCCGATGATTTCACCTTGCCGATGGTCGCCACCGAGGCCGGCCTGATCCGGTGCGGAGGCTGACGGAATGCGGATTCTCTTCATGGGCGATGTGGTCGGGCGCTCCGGGCGGGACGCGCTGACGGCCCGCCTGCCGGAACTGCGCGCCACGCTGGGTGCCGAGCTGGTGGTGGTGAACGGGGAGAATGCCAGCCACGGCTTCGGCCTCGCCCCCGACATGGCGCGGGCCTTCTTCACGGCCGGGGCCGATGTCATCACCCTCGGCAACCATGCCTGGGACCGCAAGGAGCTGATCCCCTATCTCGAGACCGAGCCGCGGGTCATCCGCCCGGCGAATTTCCCGCCGGGCACGCCGGGCCATGGCGCCTTCGTCGCGGTGCTGGCCGATGGCCGCCGCGCCCTGGTGGTGAACGTCATGGGCCGGCTGTTCATGGACCCGCTGGACGACCCTTTCCGCGCCGTGCAGGCGGAGCTCGCGAAGCACCGCATGGGCACGGGCGGCACCATCCAGGCCGCGGTGATCGACGTGCATGCCGAGGCGAGCAGCGAGAAATACGCCTTCGGCCACAGCTTCGACGGCATGGTGAGCCTGGTGGTGGGAACGCACACCCACACCCCCTCGGCCGATCACCAGATCCTGCCCGGCGGCACCGCCTACATGACCGATGCCGGCATGTGCGGCGATTATGACAGCGTGATCGGCATGCAGAAGGGCGGCGCGGCGCTGCGCTTCTGGCGGAAGATGCCGGGCGAGAAGCTGGCCCCGGCGGAGGGCGAGGCGACGCTCTGCGGCGTCTTCGTCGAGACGGATGACGCGACCGGGCTGGCCCGGCGGGTGGAGCCGGTGCGGCTGGGCGGGCGGCTCTCCCAGGCGATGCCGGCGGCCTAGTTTTCCGGGCTTCGGGGCTGTCGCCACTGGCGCCTTCGATACCGAGGAGAACTTTCCGCAAGGGCTGTTTCGTCGGGCGCTGGCGAAGCGGCCATTCGCGCAGGCCCTGTTGCCGATGCCGGGCCCCGGGACATCGCGAAGCAGCACCGCGTCGCGCCAGAGACATGGCATTCGCGCGACGCGCGGCAGCCTCCTCGACTGGTGCAGCGTCACCCCGACCGCGCCGGTGCGAAACCGGCCCCGCCTTCATGCAATCGCCTTCCGCGAATCGCCAGGCGGTTCCGCCCGGCTTGAAAATGCTTCGGTGATCGTCACCATGGCCGGGGCCTGCGGTGCCTCCCATGGAGTCTCGCATGCCCGGATGGGGCGGCGCCCCCGGCAGGGTGCCGGAGCGCGGAGCGCGCGACGACATGGAGCGTGACCGGTTGAGGCCGGATCGGCCGAACCGTGACTCACGCGACCAGACACTGAGCTGGAGCGGGATGGGTGAGCGAAGCTCAGCCAGTCCTGCTCCAAGGGGACCGGAGCGGGGTGTGAGCGAGGACCAGCGCAGCACGCCCCGGCGGGGGAGCGGTTCCTCCCTGCCAGCGGCCGGCCTCCGCGCCGGGCGCAGGGGTGCAGCCGCGCCATGCCGCCTCCGCCCCGCGGGGAAGCAGGAGACAATGCCTTGGGCGGGATAGGGCTCGGGCTGCTCTTCGTCGCGATCTGGGCCTCGGCCTTCACCGCGATCAAAGGGGTGGTGCCGGAATGGCCGGCGCTCTGGGGCGTCGCGCTGCGCTTCGCGCTGGTGGCGCCGGTGCTCGGCATGGTGCTGGCGCTGCGCGGCGCCCGCTGGCCGGCCAAGGGCGATCGTTGGCGCATCCTCGCCATGGGCGTGTTCGGCACGGCGGGCTACCTGGCGCCGGCCTGGATCGCCTCCACCGTCCTGCCCTCGGGGCTCGTCGCGCTGCTCTCCTCCACCGCGCCGCTCTTCGTCGCGGCGGGCGAAGGTCTGGTGCTGGGCCAGCGCGTGCCGCCGCGGGCCTGGGCGGGGCTGGTGCTGGGCTGGCTGGGGGTGGCCGTGCTTGGTGCCGGGCGGGGCCTCGGCAGCTTCCATATGGCGGAGTTCTGGGCGGTGCTGCTGGCCCTGCTCGGCGCGCTGAGCCAGGCGGTCGGGCTGCTCTGCTTCGCCCCGGCGCGCGGGCGGGTGGATGCCTGGACGGCCAATGCCGGCCAGACCACCGCCTCCGCCGTCACCTTGCTGCTGCTCGCCTGGTGGCTGGAACCGACGCTGCCGGGGGCGCCGAGCCTGACCCTGGTGCTCTCCCTCGCCTATGGCGTCGTCGTCGTGGGCGTCGGGGGCTATGCGCTGTATTTCGTGATGCTGCGGCGCCTGCCGCCCGCGACGGCCGCGGCGCTGCAATTGCTGGCCCCGCCGCTGGCTGCCCTGTTCGGCTGGGCGCTGCTGGGGGAAAAACTGGCCTGGACGGATGTGGCGGGCGGGCTGGTGACCCTGACGGGTCTGGCGGTGCTGTTCCGCGCGCGGCGGTGAGGGCTGTGTCGCAAAGGGTTAGGTGACAAGCCGACATCGTTCATGTCCCGCACCGCGTCCCGCCCGGCCTTGCCGCGCACCACGGGGCCGGAGGTTTCGGCATGCTTCACCCCGAGCGGCAAGCTCCGCCTGAAGGGCACGCGGCATCGGGGAACGACGGCACGGTCCATAGCGCCGGCCTGGGCCGGGGCTGCCGTTCGAAGTCTCACGCATGTGGCGGCAGAGGAGCACCCGCGACCTGCTCCGGCCCTGCCGCGACAGGCACGCAAGGCACTAACCAATGCCCCGACCGGGGCCCGCGGCGTCGCCAAGCGACGCCGCGGGAAGCACGTCAGCTCCGGTAGACCGAGATGATGCTCTCGAGCAGCGCCAACGCATCCTGCCTGCTGCGCTGGAAGGCGTTGCGGCCCATGATGGAGCCGTTGCCGCCGGCGGCGTGGATCGCCTTCACCTCGTTGAGGATGGCGTCGTTGCCCTTCGCCTCGCCGCCGGAGAACACCACCAGGCGGCGGCCGCCGAAGCAGGCCTGGACCACGTGCTTGAAGCGCGCGACCGGGTCGTTCACGTCCACCGGATACTTCTCGTAGGTGCTCTTCGCCGCCTCCAGGCTGATGGTGGCGGTCGGCGGCTTCACCTTGATGATGTGGGCGCCGATCAGCGCCGCCATGTGCGCGGCATAGGCGCAGATGTCGAGCGCGGTCTCGCCGGCCTTGTCCAGCATCGGGCCGCGCGGATAGCTCCAGACCACCACGGCGAGGCCGGCGGCCTTCGCTTCCTCGGCCAGCTCCCGCAGCTCCTCCATCATCTCGAACTGGTATTCGGAGGAGGGGTAGATAGTGAAGCCGATGGCCGAGCAGCCGAGGCGGAGCGCGTCGGCGACACTGCCGGTCACCGCCTGGTCCTTGGTGGTGGACAGGCTGTTGCTGCTGTTGAGCTTCAGGATGGTCGGGATGGCGCCGGCATAGGTGGCGGCGCCCGCCTCGATCATGCCGAGCGGCGCGGCATAGGCGTTCAGCCCGGCCTCGATCGCCAGCTCGAACATGTAGCGCGGGTCATAGCCGGCGGGGTTCGGGGCGAAGGAGCGGGCGGGGCCGTGCTCGAAGCCCTGGTCCACCGGCAGGATGACCATCTTGCCGGTGCCGCCCAGCTTCCCTTCCATCAGGATGCGGGCGAGGTTCGCCTTGGTCCCCGGGTTGTCGCTCTCATACCAGGAGAGAATTTCTTTCACCTTGGGCGTGAGCTGCATGGGGGAGACCCTTTCCTGGCGACGGGGTTCGGTGCCCGGGAATTAGCGCGGTGCCGCGCCAGTGTCACCGGCCGCGAACCAACCATTGCGCGAGCAAGCGGCGCCCGCCCGCCCGGCGCAGATCGATCCGGCCGAGATCGAGCGCCGGCGGGCGGGCGGGCAGCAGCCGGGCGCCGCATTCCGCCGCCGCGGCGGCGAGGGCGGGGTAGGCGGGGCAGGACGGGTCCAGCACCAGGGCGCGCAGCCCGGCGCGGAGCGCGGCCAGGGCCTGGC
>NZ_JAMZIK010000080.1 GCF_024178315.1 Siccirubricoccus soli
ATGGATCACGCCATGATCCATCAGGCCGGAGGCTGCTCTAGGCTTTGCCGAGGAGAGGAGCCTGATGATGCCGACCAACCTGCCCCTGCCGGAAGCCGACCCCGCGACCAGCGCCACCGTCAAGGATTGGCTGGCGCGCTTCGCGGCCTGCGTGCGGGAGGTGGACTACGCCAGCGCCTATCCCTTCTGGCACGATGCCATCGTCATCTTCGGCACCTACCAGGAGCTGGTGAAGAGCCGGCAGCGCTGGACTGATACCCAGTGGGACAATGTCTGGCCGCGTACCGCCGATTTCGCATTCGACCTCGAGAACACCCTGGTCCTGGCCTCGCCGGACGGGGCCATGGCGGTGGCGGTCACCCCTTGGACCAGCACCGGCTTTCACCCGGACGGCACGCCCTTCGATCGGCCGGGCCGGGCAACCATCGTGCTGGCCAAGCAGCCGGATGGGCGTTGGGTCGGCGTGCACAGCCATATGTCGCTCGGCCGCGGCGTCCCGCAGGACAGCCATGGGAAGCGCCTGGTCAAGGCACGATGAGGATGCAAGGCAGCGGGTAACCGGCGGCAGGCCGAGTCACCCCTCCAGCTCGGTATCCCAGTAAAGATAGTCCCGCCAACTCTCATGCAGGTAGTTCGGCGGGAAGGCCCGGCCATTCTCCTGCAATTCCCAGCTCGTTGGCTGCCGCGGCGTCTGGCGGGGATGCATGCCGATCTCCCTCGGCAGGCGGTTGCCCTTCCGCAGGTTGCAGGGCCCGCAGGCGGTGCAAACATTATCCCAGCTTGTGCGCCCGCCCCGGCTGCGGGGGACGACATGGTCGAAGGTCAGGTCGTGGGTGGGCTGCCCCTCGCCGCAATACTGGCACTCGAAGCGATCGCGCAGGAAGACGTTGAAGCGGGTGAAGGCCGGGCGCCGCGCCGCCGGGATATATTCCTTAAGAGCAATGACGCTGGGTAGCCGCATGGAAAGGCGCGGCGAGTGCACCTCGGCGTCATACTCGTTGAGGACGGAGACGCGGTCCAGGAACACCGCCTTCACCGCATCCTGCCAGGACCAGATAGAGAGCGGAAAATAGGAGAGCGGCCGAAAATCCGCGTTCAGGACGAGCGCCGGAAAACCCTGGCCGCCGATGAAGCTACCGCCGTCAGGCAAGCGCCGCTCCTTTCCCGGTGCGGGGCCAACCAGTGCTGGGGCCTGTTCCGGCGGAAAGGCCCCATATGCTGTGGCGCCGCCGAATCGTCACCGCATTCTTGCCAGCCCGGATGCCGCGGCGCAACACCGGGCCAGGATGGTTTCACCCCGGTGTCACGCCGAAGGCACGGCGCAGCGCTGCCGCTCCCGCTGCGATTCCCGCCGGGTCGATGCCATGTGCGAGCCCCGGGCGATACAGCGTCTCCACCGCTACGCCTGCCGCCGTCAGCGTGGCGGCGGCGCTGCGCGTGGCCTCCACGGGAACCACCTCATCCGCCTCGCCATGCACCAGCAGCACGGGGGGGCGGCAGGCCAGTTCCTCCGCCAGACTCTCCGAAGCCAGCAGGGCACCGGAATAGCCGAGAATCGCCGCCGGAGCCGTGGCGCGGCGCAGGCCGCAGAACAGCGCCATCATGCAGCCCTGGCTGAAGCCGGCCAGGGCGAGGGCGGAGCCAGGCAGGCCGAGCCGGGCCAGTTCGGCATCGAGGAAGCCCTGCAGCGCCGGGGCAACGGCACGGATTTCGGCCGCCATCCTGGCCGGGCTGCGGTCCTGCAGGCTGAACCATTGCCGGCCCCAGGGCCCCATGTCGCAGGGGGAGGGGGCATCCGGCGCAACGAAGGCGGCATGCGGCAGGGCCTCGGCCCATTCGGGGGCGAGACCGATCAGGTCCGTCCCATCGGCGCCGAGCCCATGCAGCAGCACAACAAGCTGTTGCGCGGCGCCGCCGGCGCGCGGGCCGAGGCGAGGTCCATCCAGGGTGGCCATGCGGCTTGCTCCTCTGCTGCGGTCTCGCTACCCCGGGTAGGGTGAGCCCGGCAACCGTCGTCACCCGCTTCGCCCCAAGCCCCACCGGGCTGCTGCATCTGGGCCATGCTTACAGCGCCCTGTGGGCCTGGCAGGCGGCACGGGAGGCGGGAGGGCGTTTTCTGCTGCGGCTTGAGGATATCGATGCCACCCGGTGCCGCCCGGAATACGCCACGGCGATTCTCGAGGATCTGGCCTGGCTCGGCCTCGACTGGGACGGGCCGGTCCGGGTGCAGAGCGAGCATTGGGCGGAGTACCGCGCGGCCCTGGACCGGCTCGCAATGCGTGGGCTGCTCTACCCCTGCTTCTGCACCCGCGCCGAAATCCAGCGCGAGGTCGCAATGGCCGGGCATGCGCCGCATGGCCCTGACGGTCCGCTCTACCCCGGCACTTGCCGGCGCCTCTCGGCCGAGGTGCGGGCGGCGCGGCAGGCGGCGGGCGAGCCCTTCGCGCTGCGGCTGGACATGGCGGCGGCGCTTGCCGCGGTGCCGCCGGCGCTGTTCTTCGAGGAGCGCGGAGAGGGGCAGATTCGCTGCGACCCGGCGCAATTCGGCGACCCCGTCCTGGCCCGGAAGGAGGTGCCGGGCAGCTACCACCTCTGCGTCACCCATGACGATGCGCTGCAGGGCGTGACGCTGGTGACCCGCGGCGAGGACCTCAAGCCGGCCACGCATCTCCACCGGCTGCTCCAGGCGCTGCTGGGCTGGCCGGCGCCGGCCTATGCGCATCATGCGCTGCTGCGGGATGCGAGCGGCCGCCGCCTGGCGAAGCGGGACGGGGCACCGACGCTGCGCGCCCTGCGCGAGGCGGGGCGAAGCCCGGAGGAAGTACGAGCCATGGTCAGCCAGGCCGGGACCGGCGTTTCGTGACTTCCGGCAACCGGCCGGATCCGCGCGGCCTGCTCCTCCTCGCCTTTGCCGTCATCGGCTGGGGCGCCAATTGGCCGCCGCTGAAGCTGCTGCTGCAGGAACTGCCCCCGATGGCGGCGCGCGCCTGGGCCGGGCTGGCGGCTGCCCTCATCCTGGCCGTGCTGGTGCGGGCAAGGGGCACGCGGCTTGCTGTGCCGGCCGCCCTTTGGCCGCGCCTCTGGCTGGCGGCCCTGCTCAATTTCAGCGGCTGGATGGGGCTCGCCACCCTCTCCCTGATCTGGCTGGAGGCGGGGGAGGCCTGCATCATCGCTACACCATGCCGGTCTGGGCCGCGCTGCTCGCCTGGCCGGTGCTCGGCGAGGTGCCGACGCCCCGCCGGCTGGGAGGGCTGGCCTGTGGGTTGCTGGCGCTGCTCGTGGTGGTGGGTGGCAAGGGCTTTGATCTCGGCCTCGCCAAGCTGCCGGGGGTGGCGTTGGCGCTGTCCGGCTCGGTGCTCTTCGCGCTCGGCACGGTCATGACCAAGCGCTGGCCCTTGCCCCTGCCGGCGCCGGCCGCGGTGGTGTGGCAGGTGGGGCTCGGCTCCCTGCCGCTCGCCGCGGCGACGCTCCTGCTGGAGCGTCCGGATTTTGCCGCCCTTTCTCCCCGTGGCTGGGCCTTCCTGGCCTTCATGGCCTGCTTTCCCCTCTGCCTCTGCTACCTCGCCTGGTTCGCGGCGCTGCGGCGCCTGCCGGCCTCGCTCGCGACGCTCGGGACGCTGCTGGCCCCGGTCATCGGCGTCATCGGCTCGGCCATGCTGCTGGGCGAGGGGCTTGGGGTGAAGGAGGGGGCGGCGCTGGCGCTGACCCTGGGCGGCGTGCTGCTTGCGGTCCGGGGATAGTCGCGCCGGCGGGCCGCACCGGCTCCGGCGGAAGGCCGCAGGTGCTGGCCGCATGGAACGGCGTGGATAGGAGCCCGCTTGGCTCAGCTCAACGGCAGCCCGCCGCGTTGCCCGGTTGACCAGCTCCGGCAAGGCGCCGACCAGGGCGGCCACCCGCAGCGAGCCTGCTGGACACCATTTGTCGCCGCATGGCGCCAGGCCGGCGGCAAGGCGGCCGCGGCGGTACCTGTGCTCACCGCCAGGGCGGCGACAATACCTACTCCCGCTCGTAGATCAGACGGGCCCGGATGGTGCCCGGCAGGCTGCGGAGCTCGGCCAGGATGGCCTCCGCCTCAGCCCGCGCCTCCACGCTTTCCACCACCACGTAACCGAGCTCCGCCTGGGTCTGGTAGTATTGGGAGGCGATGTTGAGCCCGCGCCGGCCAAAGGCCTCATTGATGCGGGAAAGCAGGCCGGGGGCATCGCGGTGCATATGGGTCCAGCGCGCGCCGGTGGGGCGCGGCGGCAGCTGCACCTGCGGGAAATTCACCGCGCCCAGGGTCGTGCCGGTATCGCTGAAATCCACCAGCTTGCGCGCCACTTCCTGGCCGATCCGTGCCTGTGCCTCCTCCGTGCTGCCGCCGATATGCGGCGTCAGGATCACGTTCGGCAGGCCCTGCACCGGGCTTTCGAAGCGCTCGCCATTGCGGGCCGGCTCCACCGGGAAGACATCGGCGGCGAAGCCCTGAAGCTGGCGGTCCCGCAGCGCGGCCGCCACCGCCTCGAGGTCCACCAGGGAGCCGCGGGCATTGTTGATGAGGATGCTGCCGGGCCTCATCGTCGCGATCTCCGTCGCGCCGATCATGCCGATCGTCTCCGGCGTCTCCGGCACATGCAGGGTGACGATATCCGCCTCCGCCAGCAGTTCGCCCAGAGAGGCGCAGGGGCGAGCATTGCCGTGCGGCAGCTTGCTCGTGTGGTCGTAATAGATGACGCGCATGCCGAAGGCCTCGGCCAGGACCGAGAGCTGGCTGCCGATATTGCCGTAGCCGACGATACCCAGAGTGCGGCCGCGCACCTCGAAGCTCCCCTTGGCCGACTTATCCCAGCCGCCCTGATGCGCGGAGCGGGAGCGGTCGGGGATGCCACGCAGCAGCATCACCACCTCGCCCATCACCAGTTCCGCGACGGATCGGGTGTTGGAGAAGGGGGCGTTGAACACCGGGATGCCGCGCAGCCGCGCCGTTTCCAGATCGACCTGGTTGGTGCCGATGCAGAAGCAGCCGACGGTGATCAGCCGGTCCGCCGCCGCCAGCGCCTCGGCGGTCAGCTGGGTGCGGGAGCGGATGCCGAGGATGTGCACGCCGTGCAGCGCCTCGGTCAGCGCCTCGCCCTCAAGGGCCTTGGTGTGGCGGGTGACGTTCTCGTAGCCGGCAGCCGCCAGTAGCTCCACCGCGCTGTCGGCGATGCCTTCCAGCAGCAGGACGCGGATCCGGTCCTTTGAGAGGGAGATGCGGTCGGCGTTCATGCAACGCTCCGGGGCGGTCCTTCGAGGCGGCGCTATCTGCGCCCGCGGCCCCGGCTTGTCCACCTTGCCGGCGCTGCGGCGTCGTGCCCCTAGCGTCCTGCCCGCTGCGTTCGTGAAATCCCCTACGAACGCAGCGGATCGGCAGGCTACTGAAGACAATGGCTCGTGGCTTGAGAACGAAGTCCGCAGGACTTCGAGATCAGGCCACCAGAGCGATATCCGACCGGGCGGAATCACCTGATCGGATGTCTTGCTCTGGACGGGGAAAGGCCAAGCCGGCCGCCATGTGCGATCCGTCACGGTCATCTCGGCATGGCTGGGTCATGCTGGGTGCATGCGATGCGTGCCCCTCGCCCTGGCGATCTGCGGGTGCCTGCTGCTGCCGGCCCGGCCCGGCGCCGAACCGGTGACCCGCACCGAGCCCCTCTGGCTGGAAGGCCCGGCCTTCCTCGGGCCGGGCGCCAGCCTGCCCTTCCTGCTGACCCTGCCGGCCGGTTGGACGACTGGCGACGCGGCCGTGATCCTGGTTGGTCCCGGGACGGACGCCTGGCAGGAGCAATTGCGCGATGCGCTGACCGGCGCGGAGGCGGCCGTCCTGGAGTTGGAGCCTGGGGGCAGGCCGTCGGAGCGCGTCTTGCCGCTCATCCTCGCCGCCCTGCGCGAATTGTCCTGGCAGGCCGGGGCTGGGCTGGTGATCGCCCTGGGCTGGGGCGAGGCGGCGGAGGCCGTACTGTGGGCGGCGCAGGAGGAGCAGGCAGCGCGGCATCTGGACCCCGGCGGGCCGCGGCTGGCGGCCGCCATCGTACTGGGCCCTGGCGACGCACAATTCGTCCCCGGCACACCTCCGGCGCCGCGCCAGCGCTGGGGAGTCCGATCCGCGCTGCTCTGCCGCCTCCTGGCCGAGACCCTCGAGGAAGCGGCGCTCTACCCCGGTTGCGTCGGCGCCCTGCTTCACCCGGTGGCGGGCGGCAAGTCCCTGGTGCGGTAGCGCGCCACCTTCTGGCTGGCCGGCACCTTCTGGAAAACCAGGAAATAGCTGTGGTTCTTCCGCGCATGCACCTGCCGCTTCAGCCGCGCGACGGCGGGGCGATTGCTGCGAACCAGCACGAAGAGGTCGCGGGCGTAGAAGCCCATCGCCTCCAGCCCGACCACGATCTGCACATGGGTCAGCTCCTGGCGGTTGGCGCTGACCTCATCCTGGCATTTCACCAGCAGCAGGCCATGGTCGCGCAGCACCCGCCGCGCTTCCTGGCCGGCCTGCAGATAGAGGTCGAGCACCGCCTGGTGCCAGCGCCCACCGCCCGGCGCCTCGCCGTCCCCCCCAGCCGCATACCAGCCGCGCAGCCCGGCATGACTGCCCTGACCGCCCCTGGTCTCCACCTTCTCCCGCAGCAGCCCTTCCATATAGGGTGGGTCCAGCACCACCGCGTCCAGCGAAGCATTCGCATAGGGCAGGGCGCGGCAATCCGTGCCGGTGGCAAGGTCGCTCCTCAGCACCCGGTAGCGGCCTTCCGGCACCTGGCGCCAGAACACCCCCTGGCCGAAGGTGACATCGGCGACCAGTGCGCCGGGCGGCACATGCAGCTCGAGGATCTGACGGAACAACTCCGCATTGCCGCCGGCATGGGCGGAGAGCACGACCTCGCTGGTCGCCTTGCCACCCTGCACGCGCTTGCGCGGCGGCGGTACTTCCGAAGTGTCGAGGCTCACGCCGAGGTGGGCCGCAATGCCCGGATCGCGGCCTCGAGGGCGTCGGGCTCGGGCGAGGGCAGCCACCGCGCCGCGGCAAGGATGGCATTGGCCAGGCGGCGCTTGTAATCGGCGCGGGGGATCTCATGGGCGCCGAATTGGCTGAGGTGTTCGGTGAGGAATTGGGCGTCGAGCAGGGAGAACCCTCCCAGCCGCAGCCGCGCCACGAGATGCACCAGCGCGACCTTCGAGGCATCCCGGGCGCGGCTGAACATGCTCTCCCCGAAGAAGGCGCCGCCCAGCACCACGCCATAAAGGCCGCCGACCAATTCCTCCCCCTGCCAGACCTCCACCGAATGGGCATGGCCCTGATGGTGCAAGGAGAGGAAGAGATCCTCGATCTCCGGATTGATCCAGGTATCCTCCCGTCCTGGGGCGGGCGCGGCGCAGCCGGCAATGGCGGCGGCGAAATCGACATCCGCGGTGACGCGGTAGGGGCCGGAAAGCACGGTGCGCAGCAGCCGCTTCGGCAGGTGGAAGCCGCCATCCAGCGGAATGATGCCGCGCCGCTCCGGGTCCAGCCAATAAAGCCGGTCGCCGCGTCGGCTCTCCGCCATGGGGAATAGCCCGGCGCGATAGGCCCGCAGCATGAGCTCCGGCGTGATGTCGATATGCCGGCGGCTCATGCGGGACCGGCCGGCCGGGCGAGGGCTGCGGAGTGGGACAAGGCGACGGGGCCAGCCACGCTCAAGTCGCGAGGCGTGGCGGCAAACCCGGCAAGGGACCGGAAGGTCCGGATGGTCCCGTGCCCGGCTTGCCATGGCCAGACGCTACCAGAACGCCCCGGTGACGGGGGGCGACGGAGGCGGGAAGGTGGATCCTCGTCTGGGCTATGGGGTGGCTCGGCATGGCACCAGTATAGCTTGCGCGTGGCGCCGCCGCCACGCGCAAGCGCACAGCGTCACCCGGGCGTGCGGTTGGCGACGAACCGTTCCAGCCAATGAATGGTGTAGTCCCCGGCCTGGAATTCGGGATCCTCCATGATGGCACGGTGCAGCGGCAGCGTCGTCTCGATGCCGTCCACCACCATCTCCGCCAGGCTCCGCCGCAGCCTGGCGATGGCCTCCGCCCGCGTCGCCCCATGCACGATGAGCTTCGCCACCAGGCTGTCGTAATGCGGCGGGACGGCGTAGCCCGAATAGAGTGCCGAATCGACCCGCACCCCGAGCCCGCCCGGTGCGTGATAGGTGCCGACCCGGCCGGGAGAGGGGGCGAAGGTCTCAGGATGCTCAGCAGTGATCCGGCATTCGATGGCATGGCCATGGAAGCGGACTTCGGACTGGGCGTAGCCCAGCGCCTCGCCGGCTGCGATGCGGAGCTGCTCCTTCACCAGATCGACGCCGCAGACCATCTCCGTCACCGGATGCTCGACCTGCAGGCGGGTGTTCATCTCGATGAAGGCGAACTGGCCGTCCTGCCAGAGGAATTCCAGCGTCCCGGCATTGCGGTAGCCGATCTCCTTCAGCGCCCGCGTCACCTGGGCACCGAGCGCGTCGCGCTCCGCGGCGGCGAGGACCGGGGAGCCGGCCTCCTCCACCAGCTTCTGGTGCCGCCGCTGAAGCGAGCAGTCCCGCTCGCCGAAATGCACGACATTGCCGTACCCGTCGGCCAGCACCTGCAGCTCGATGTGCCGCGGCCGGTCGAGGTATTTCTCCATATAGACGCTGTCATCGCCGAAGGCGGCCTTGGCCTCGGTGCGGGCGACGCGCCAGGCTTCCTCCAGCTCCGCCTCGCTCCGCGCCACCTTCATGCCGCGCCCGCCGCCGCCGGCCGCGGCCTTGATGAGCACCGGGTACTTCACCTCGCCGGCGACGGACCGCGCCTCCTCCAGCGAGGAGAGGGCGCCGAGCGAGCCCGGCACCAGCGGCACGCCGAGCCGGCGCATCGCGTCCTTGGCCGCGATCTTGTCGCCCATCATGCGGATATGCTCGGGACGCGGGCCGATGAAGGCGAGGCCATGCGCCTCCACCATTTCCGCGAAATTGGCGTTCTCCGAGAGGAAGCCGTAGCCAGGATGCACCGCATCGGCGCCGGTGATGGCGGCGGCGGAGAGGATGGCAGCGACGTTCAGGTAGCTGTCCCGCGCCGGGGGCGGGCCGATGCAGACGCTCTCATCCGCCAGCCGCACATGCATGGCGGTGGTATCGGCCGTGGAATGCACCGCCACCGTCCGGATGCCCATCTCCTGGCAGGCGCGATGGATGCGGAGCGCGATCTCCCCGCGATTCGCGATCAGCACCTTTCCGAAGGGCACGGAGCTACTCCAGCACCAGCAGCGGCGCGCCGTATTCCACCGGCTCGCCATTCTCGAACAGGATGCGGGTGACGGTGCCGGCCTTGGGGGCGCGGATCTGGTTGAAGGTCTTCATCGCCTCGATCAGCAGCAGGGTCTGGCCCTGCGCCACCTTGGCGCCCACGGTGATGAAGGGCGGTTGGCCCGGCTCCGGGAACAGGTAGGCGACACCGACCATGGGGGAGGTGACGAGGCCGGGATGCTTGGCGTCCACCGCCGTTTCCGCCGCAGCGGCGGGCGGGGGCACCGGCGCCGCCGCTGCGGCGGCTACCGGGGGGGCGGCCGGCGGCGCGGCCCAGGCCATGGGCGGCGGTGCCACCGCCGCCGGCAGCTGGCGCGCCACCCGGATGCGGCTGTCCTTCTCCACCAATTCGATTTCCGTCAGGTCAGTGTCCTTCAGGATCTGCGCCAGGGCGCGGATCGCCTCGGGGTCGAACTGGATGCCGTTGCTCATGGCAGATCTTCCGCTTCCGCCGGCGCGATGAGTTGCGCCATGGCCCGCAGTGCCAGCGCATAGCCCTGCACGCCGAGTCCGGCGACAACGCCGGTCGCTGCCTTGGAGACATAGGAGTTATGGCGGAATTCCTCCCGCCGGTGGATGTTGGTGATGTGGACCTCGATCACCGGCAGCTCCACCGCGATCAGCGCGTCGAGCAGCCCGATGGAGGTGGTGGTGTAGCCGGCGGGGTTGATGATGATGCCGGCGGCGCGGCCGCGGCATTCCTGCACCCAGGTGATCAGCTCGCCCTCGCCATTGGTCTGGCGGAAATCGATGGCGAGGCCCAGCTCCTCCGCCACCTCGGCGCAGAGCGATTCGACATCGTCCAGCGTCGCCGTGCCGTATTTCGCCGGTTCGCGGATGCCGAGCAGGTTGAGGTTCGGGCCGTTCAGGACGGCGATCAGGGGCGGAGTCACGGCGGCTGGGATCCGGTCACTGGCGGTCGCGCCGGCTAGCATAGGGGGGGGAGGGCGGCAAGCCGCGTCATTTCTCGCCGCCGGCAGGTGGAAGGGCCGCGAGGCCGGGGCATCATTGACGCCCCGGCCGGGCGGGCGCAGCATGGGGGGACCAAGGGGTGCCCTTGCTGCAGGGCTGAGACTCCGCGCCGCCAGCGGGGAACCCTTAGAACCTGATCCGGGTCATGCCGGCGAAGGGATGGGTGCAGGGCATCGGCGCGACCCTCCCTTCGGAACGAATTGGGATGAAGCGAGATGCCGGACACCGTACCGCCGCCGCTTAGCGCAGGCGTCATGCTGACCGTGAATGGCGAGGCGCGCCGCGTGGCAGAGGGGACCAGCGTCGCCGGGCTGCTGGCGCAGATCGGCTTGGCTGAGCGCAAGGTCGCGGTCGAGCGCAACCTCGAGATCGTCCCCCGCTCGCGCTACGCCGACACCGTCCTGGTCGCTGGCGACGCTATCGAGATCGTTCATTTCATTGGAGGAGGCTGAGCCATGCCGGAGGATATCCGCGGGCTGGGCGAGGCCGTCGAGGATGGCTGGGAGGTGGCGGGGCTCCGCTT
>NZ_JAMZIK010000081.1 GCF_024178315.1 Siccirubricoccus soli
CCTCGAGATCGTCCCCCGCTCGCGCTACGCCGACACCGTCCTGGTCGCTGGCGACGCTATCGAGATCGTTCATTTCATTGGAGGAGGCTGAGCCATGCCGGAGGATATCCGCGGGCTGGGCGAGGCCGTCGAGGATGGCTGGGAGGTGGCGGGGCTCCGCTTCCGCTCCCGCCTGATCGTCGGGACCGGGCGCTACAAGGATCTGGAGGAGACCGGCGCGGCCATCGCCGCTTCGGGGGCGGAGATTGTCACCGTTGCGGTACGGCGGGTCAATCTCAGCGACCCCAAGGCGCCGATGCTGCAGGATTACGTGGACCCCAAGCGGTACACCTACCTGCCCAACACCGCGGGGTGCTTCACTGCCCAGGATGCGGTGCGCACCCTGCGCCTGGCGCGGGAGGCTGGGGGCTGGAACCTGGTGAAGCTGGAGGTGCTGGGCCCGCCGCCCTTCCTCTACCCCGATATGCGGGCGACCTTCGAGGCGCTGGAGGCGCTGCTGAAGGACGGCTTCCAGGTGATGGTCTATTGCTCGGACGATCCGATCGCCGCGAAGCGGCTGGAGGAGATGGGGGCGGTGGCGGTGATGCCGCTCGGCGCACCCATCGGCAGCGGGCTCGGCATCCAGAACCCGGTGATGATCCGGGCCATCATCGAGAATGCCAAGGTGCCGGTGCTGGTCGATGCCGGCGTCGGCACGGCGAGCGACGCCAGCCTGGCGATGGAGCTGGGCTGCGATGCGGTGCTGATGAACAGCGCCATCGCCCATGCGAAGAATCCGGTGCTGATGGCGCGCGCCATGAAGGCGGCGGTGGAGGCGGGGCGGCTGGCCTTCCTGGCCGGGAGGATGCCGCGGCAATATGCGGCCGATCCTTCCAGCCCACTGCATACGGGGCTGATCGGGCGATAGGATAGAATTGGGGGCTTCGCCTCCATGTTCCGGCAAAAGAGGCTGCATCCGCACCCCCGCCGGGGAGGGAGGGCTCAGGACCTACCTGAGCCTGTCGTCTCGGCCCAGGAGGCCGAACGCTCCGATCGGGCGGGCGGGGCCAAGTTCTGGTCCCGGCAGGGTTGGCAGCATCGCCGCCAACGGGCTGGAGCCCCCAGCTAATGCGCCGGCCCCGCCCCCGCACCGCGCGGCTTGGCGAGCAGGAAGACCAGCGGCGCCA
>NZ_JAMZIK010000082.1 GCF_024178315.1 Siccirubricoccus soli
AGGACCTACCTGAGCCTGTCGTCTCGGCCCAGGAGGCCGAACGCTCCGATCGGGCGGGCGGGGCCAAGTTCTGGTCCCGGCAGGGTTGGCAGCATCGCCGCCAACGGGCTGGAGCCCCCAGCTAATGCGCCGGCCCCGCCCCCGCACCGCGCGGCTTGGCGAGCAGGAAGACCAGCGGCGCCACCAGCAGGAACAGTGCCGCCATCGCCATCAGCACGTCGTTATAGGCCAGCACCAGCGCCTGCTGCTGCACCAGCCCGACCATCCGCTTCAGCGCCGCGAGGTCCGCCTGTTCCGGCTGCGCCAGCCGGACGCCGAGCAGGTCCTGCAGGTTCTGCATCGCCGCGGTGGCGGAAGGCCGGCCGGAACTCACCCCCTCCGCCAGGTGCAGCCGATGTGCCGCGCTGCGGTCCGTCGCCATGGTGTTGATCATCGCCAGGCCGAAGGCGCCGCCCAGGTTCCGCATCAGGTTGTAGAGGCCGGAGGCGTTCTTCAGCCGCTGCGGCGGCAGGGTGCCAAGGGCCACCGTCGTCGTCGGGATCATGACGAACATCATGCCCACGCCGCGCAGCAGCAGCGGGAACCAGAGCTGCTGGGAGCCGGATTGCGTCGTCAGCCGCGCCGTCAGCCACAGCGCCACACCGGTCGTCGCCAGGCCGATGGCCACCAGCACCCGCAGATCCACCCGGCGCGAAAGCTGGCCGATAATGGGGGAGGCGACGAACATGCCGATGCCGGTGAGGAACATGGTCTCGCCGATCTGCAGGCTGTTGTAGCCCCGCACCCGCCCGAGGAAGAGCGGCACCAGATAGACCGATCCGTAGAGCCCGATGCCGAGGATGAAGGCGAAGAGGGCGCCGATGGCGAAGTTCCGGTCCGTATAGGCGCGGAGATCGACGATGGGCTCCGCCGCGGTCAGCACCTGCCAGAAAAAGCCGATCCCGGCCAGCGCCGCCACCACCGCGAAGGTCTTGATGGTGTCGTCCTCCAGCCACTGCCAGCGCGCTCCCTCCTCCAGCACATAATCCAGGCTGCCGAGGAAGACGGCCATCAGCAGCAGGCCAATCAGGTCGAAGCGGCGCAGCAGGCTGCGGTCCGGCTTGTCGATATCCATGGTCAGCCAGACTGTCACCGCGATCAGCGCGCCGATCGGCACGTTGATGAGGAACAACCAGTGCCAGGAGAAGGTCTCGGTCAGCAGGCCGCCGACCGTGGGGCCGATGGTCGGCGCCAGCGTCGCCATCAGGCCGATCAGCACCGTCGCCTTCACCCGCGCCGGGCCAGGGAAGAGCAGGAAGGAGGTGGCGAAGACCGTCGGGATCATCGCCCCGCCCAGGAAGCCCTGCAGCGTCCGCGCCGCCACCATGGCGGGCAGCGATGTGGCGAAGGCGCAGGCGAGGGAGAAGACGGTGAAGCCGGCCGCCGAGAGGGTGAACAGGACCCGCGTTGAGAGCAGGCGGGAGAGGTAGCCGGAGAGCGGGATCATGACGATCTCGGCGATGAGGTAGCTGGTCTGCACCCAGCTTGCCTCGTCCGGGCTGGCGGCGAGCCCCGCCTGGATATCGGCGATGGAGGCGGAGACGATCTGGATGTCCAGGATCGCCATGAACATGCCGAGCACCATGAAGGCGAAGCCGAGCAGGCTCCGGGTGCCGACGGCCCCGAGGCTGCCGGAGGCCGCCGCGGGGGCTGCCAGGCTGGCGCTCATGGCCGTAGGCCGAGCGTCGCGGCCGCCACCGCCCAGACGCCCCGGGGCGCGCTGGGATCATCCCTGGTGTCCACTTCCGCCACGGCGGAAAGACCGGGGCGCAGCAGGGCCGCGGCCGGGTCGTCGAAGCGGATCTTCACCGGCACGCGCTGCACGATGCGGGTGAAGTTCCCCGTCGCATTTTCCGGCGGCAGCAGGCTGAACAGCGCGCCGGTGGCCGGGGCAAGCGAGTCGATATGGGCGCGCAGCTCAGCGCCCGTCACATCCAGGGTGACGGTCACCGGCTGGCCGGGACGCATGCGGGCGAGCTGGGTTTCCTTGAAATTCGCCACCAGCCAGTGCTGCTCCGGCGGCCGTGCCACGGAAATCAGCATCTGCCCCGGTCGCACATGCTGGCCAATTTGCGCGGCGCGATTGCCGGCGACTCCGTCGAAGGGCGCGCGGATCTCGGTATAGGCGAGGCTGCTTTCAGCCAGGGCGAGGGCCGCGCGCGCGCCAATGACCTGGGATTCGGCGCCGGCTGCCTGGGCATCCAGCACCGGCAGGGCGGCGCGGGCGGCGGTGAGGTTGGCCTGGGCCGCGGCCAGCGCCGCTTCCGCCTTGCGCTGGTCGGCCAGGCTGCGTTCCGCCGCCTGCCGGGCCCCGACGCCGCCCACCGCCAGGGTCTCGTAGCGCACCGCATCCTGGGTGGCCCGCACCCGCTCCGCCTCGGCCTGGCGGATGCTGGCCTCCACGGCGGCGATGGTGGCGAGTTGCTGCTGGCGCTGCGCCAGGATGGTGGCCTGCGTCGCCTCGGCGGCGGCCAGGCTGGCGGCGGCGCTGTCACGGCGGGCGCGCCAATCCTGCTGCTCCAGCCGGATCAGCACCTGGCCTGCGGTGACCTGCTGGTTGTCTGCCACCAGGATCTCGGCGACGTCGCCCTCGATGCGGGCGGCCAGGGGCGTGATGTCGCCGGCGAGGTAGGCATTGTCCGTGCTCTCCTGGAAACGTCCGACCTGCCACCACCAATCGCCGCCCAGCGTCGCGGCGCCGAGCAGCACCACCAGGGCGACGGGGCGAAGGCGGCGGAGCAGCCTCCGGCGCGGCGCGGATGGGGGGGCAGCCGGCTGCATCAGCGGCTCGGCAGCGGTTACGGAGGTTTCGGCATTCATGGCGACTGAACCGTTCAGTTCATATGTTGGGAGCATGGAGGAGGCAGCAACGATCCGTCAAGCAGAAACTGAACCGTTCAGTTCAGTCACCGCTTGCACCACCCCCTTCTCGCGCCCAGATTACCGCCATGTCGGACGATCAACGCAGCAGCGAGGCGGTGCCGGAGGCGCGCGGCACCAAGGCGCGCGCCGTATTGGACGCGGCGGCGGAGCTTTTCCTGGCCCAGGGATACGCCGCTGTCAGCATGGACGCCGTGGCGCGCCAGGCCGGCGTCTCGAAGGCCACGCTCTACGCCTATTTCCCCGGCAAGGACGCGCTGTTCCGCGCCGTGATCTCCGAGCGCTGCGAGCGCATGGCGAGGGAGGCGGTGACCGAGCGCGGCCATGACGGGCCGCTGCTGCCGGCGCTGGTGCGGCTGGGCACCGTGCTGCTGCGCTTCCTGATGGCCAAGGAGACGCTCGCCATCTACCGCACCGTGAAGCTGGAGCTGCTGCGGGAGCCGGCACTGGCCGAGATCTTCTACGCCGCTGGGCCGGCCCTTACGCGCAGCCGCCTCGGCGCCTGGATCACCGAGGAGCAGCGCCGCGGCCGCATTCGCCCCGAGGCTGACCCGGCCCGGGCGGCGGTGGATTTCACCGCGCTGCTGCGCGGCGACCTCTGGTTCCGCGCCAGCCTCGGCCTGCCCCCGGCACCGGACGAGGCCGCCATCGCGGCCGAGGCGGCGGCGGCTGCCGAGGTGTTCCTCCGCGCCTATGGCGCGCCGGACCAGCTCCCGTCGCGCTGAGCCGGACCGGTTGTTTCCCGGCGGAGTCGCGGCCGGGCAAGCGGATAAGCGTGAAGCGGTCCGGGGTTCCGGAGGAGTTTCCGGTGCCTCGGGACAGCACGCGAAAAAACTCCGGACACGCCCAAATTTCCGCTTTGCACCCCGGGGCCAGGGGCCTATATGCCGCGCCAGACGCAGTACGCACGTGCCTCTGGCCCCAGGCCCACGGAATCGCGGCACCCCTCCATCAAGGTGCCCACTGAAGCGATCACCGCGGCGCAAGGTTTACGCAACGACGTCAAGCGTTCTGGCAACCCCGTTCGGCGCAAGCCGGGCGGCCCACTCTGGTCGCTGGTTCGTTCGACCGTTTCGTTAATCTGGGGCCACCACCCGGTGCGGGGGTGGTCCTCATTGTCTGAGGAGGTTGGTGCGATGACCCCCAAGGTCGCTCGCTTCCTGCGCGATTCCATGCCGGCGACGCCGTGCCTGGTCCTGGACGTGGATCGCGTCGAGGAAAACTACCGGCGGCTGACGGCGGCGCTGCCCCTTGCCCGCATCTATTATGCCGTGAAGGCCAACCCGGCGGCGCCGATCCTGGAGCGGCTGGTCGGTCTCGGCTCCTCCTTCGATGCGGCGAGCTGGGAAGAGGTCTCCGCCTGCCTGCAGGCCGGTGCCCGTCCTGAGACGATCAGCTACGGCAACACCATCAAGAAGGAGAATGCCATCCGCGCCGCCTATGCGGCTGGCGTGCGCATGTTCGCCTTCGACTCCGAGGCGGAGCTGATGAAGCTCGCCCGCAGCGCCCCCGGTGCGCGCGTCTATTGCCGCATCCTGGTTGGCAATGACGGCGCCGAATGGCCGCTCTCCCGCAAATTCGGCTGCGAGGTGGCGATGGCGAAGGATCTCATGGTCCGTGCCGGCGAGCTCGGCCTCGACCCCTTCGGCATCTCCTTCCATGTCGGCAGCCAGCAGACCAAGACCGCCGCCTATGAGGCGGCGATCGCCAAGGTCGCCATGCTGTTCACCGACCTGAAGGAGGCCGGGGTGAATGTCCGCATGGTCAATCTCGGCGGCGGCTACCCGGTGCGCTACCGGCAGGAAGTGCCGGAGATCGACGATTTCGGCGCGGCCATCATGGGCGCCATGGCGGAGCATTTCGGCAACGCCCTGCCGGAGATCGTCATCGAGCCGGGCCGCTTCATCGTCGGCGATGCCGGGGTGGTGAGCGCCGAGGTCGTGCTCGTCTCCCGCAAGGGCGCCGATGATCCGGTGCGCTGGGTCTACCTGGATATCGGCCGGTTCGGCGGCCTGGCCGAGACCGAGGGCGAGGCCATCAAATACGCCTTCCGCACGCCGCATGATGGCGGGGCGGAAGGCCCGGTGACGATTGCGGGCCCCACCTGCGACAGCACCGATACGCTCTACGAGAAGTCCAACTACCGGCTGCCCTTGGCGCTGGAAAGCGGGGACCGCGTGGAGCTGCTGGCGACGGGGGCCTATGTGACCACCTATGCCAGCCAGAGGTTCAACGGCTTCCAGCCGCTGGCCGAGCACTACCTTTAGGCCCGGGACGCCGCTGCGCGGGCCCGCGGAGGCCCGGGAGTCGCTGGCCGCCCGATGCTTCGTGCAGCCGGCCGCGACAAAGCCGCGACCGGGCACCGGGCGGCCTTGAGGGACGCAGGGTGCCGGCAGCCTGCCGCGGCTTGGTGTCATTCCTTCCGTTCACAGGACTGACGCCGCCGCCTAATCTGGCGCCATGGACGAAATCGACCGGAACATCACCGTCGCCCTGCAGCTCGATGGCAGCGCGGGACTGGCGGAGCTGGCCAAGGTCGCGGGCCTTTCGGTCTCCGCCACCGCGGAACGGGTGAAGCGGCTGGAGGAGCGGGGAGTGATCCGCGCTTGGCGAGCCGATATCGACCCTGCCGCCGCCGGCTGCCCGCTTCTCGTGCACATTCTCGTCACCGTTGCCCCGGGCAAGGATGAGGCCGCCTTCCGAAAGGCGATGAAGAAGCAGGAGGCGGTGCTGGAATGCCACGCCATCACCGGCGACTGGACCTATCTGCTGAAGGTCCGGCTGGCCGACCTGTCGGCGCTGGACGCCTTCCTGAATGACGAGCTGCGCGCCCAGGCAGGCGTGCAGCGGGTGGAGACGCTGCTCGCCATCGCCACGGTGAAGGAGACCTCCATCCTCCCGGTCGCGCCGGCGGACCTCGAGGAATAGGTGGGCAGGGGGCGTGCTCGCCCCCTGCCGGAGCTTCAGCCGCGCGCGATCCAGGGCATCTTGGACGCGGTGATGGTGACGAACTGGATGTTCGCATCCAGCGGCAGGTTCGCCATCATCAGGATGGTGCTGCCGACATGCGCCACGTCGAAGGTCGGCTCCACCTTGATCTCGCCATTGGCCTGCTTCACGCCGCGGGCCATGCGCGCCGTCATCGGCGTGGCCGCATTGCCGATATCGATCTGGCCGGAGACGATGTCGAAGGGCCGGCCATCCAGCGCCAGCGTCTTGGTCAGGCCGGTGATGGCATGCTTGGTGGAGGTATAGGCGACGCTCTCCGGCCGCGGCACATGCGCGCTGATGCTGCCATTGTTGACGATGCGGCCGCCCTGGGGCTGCTGGTTCTTCATGATGCGGAAGGCGGCCTGGGCGCAGAGGAAGCTGCCCGTCAGGTTCACCTGCACCACCCGGGCCCAGTCCTCGTACTTCAAATCCTCGATCGGCCCCGCCGGGACGTTGCCACCGGCATTGTTGAACAGGAAGTCGAGCCGACCCCATTCGGATTTCAGCTTGTCGAACAAGGCGTTGACCGAGCTGGGGTCGCCCACATCGGTCGGCACCGGCACGGCCCTCGGCCCGGCATTGCCGGCCAGGCCGGCGGTCTCGGCCAGCGCATCGGCGCGGCGGCCGGCCAGGGCCACGGTCCAGCCATCCGCCAGCAGGGCCAGGGCGGCGGCGCGGCCGACGCCGGAGCCGGCGCCGGTGACGACTGCGTATTTGCTCATCTCGGGACTCTCCTCAGGAATTCGGGCCGCGCCCGAGGCCGACAGGCTGCCAGCGTTGCAGCGCCGTATTCTGGAGCACGGCCGGATTGACGCAACTCATCGGCCATTTGCCGGAGAGCACCAGGGCCAGCTCATGCCCCACGCGGCGCTTCCGTGCCTCGTCGAACCGGGCGCTGGCGCTGGCGACATGCGCCGTCAGCGTCACATTCTCCATGCGCAGGATGGGGTTGTTGTGGGAAGGCGGCTCGGTCTCGAGCACATCGAGCGCGGCATGGGCGATCCAGCCCTCCTGCAACGCCTTGATCAGCGCGCTCTCATCCACCGTCGGGCCGCGGCCGGTATTCACGAAGATCGCGGTCGGCTTCATCTGGCGGAAATGCTGCTCCTTCAGCATGTGGTGCACCTCCGGCCGCGCCGGGGCATGCATGCTGATGAAATCGGACTGGGTCAGCACCTCGGTCAGCGTCGCCGGCAGCACCCCGTGCTCGGAGATCAGTGTCTCGTCGATGAAGGGGTCATAGGCCATCATGCGCAGGCCGAAGGGGGCGGCGCGCCTGGCCACGGCGCGGGCGACCCGGCCGAAGGAGATGAAGCCGAGAGTCTGGCCCATCAGCCGCGGATATTTGTAGAGGGCGGGGCGGCCTTCCTTCCAGCGGCCGTCGCGGACCAGCTTGTCCTGCTCCACCAGCCGACGGAAACCGGCCAGCAGCAGGGTCATGGCATGGTCCGCCACCTCCTCGATGAAAGTGTCGGGGATGTTGGTCACCGGAATGCCGCGCGCCGTCGCCGCCTTCACATCCACGCTGTCCACCCCGACGCTGCCGAGGGAGATGACGCGGCACTTGGTCAGCCCGTCGATGATCTCCTTGGTGATCGGGATGCCCTTGGCATAGACGGCATCCGCGTCCTTCGCAGCGGCCAGGAAGCCGGCAGCGTCGGTCGGCGCCTCCTCGATGACGGCGTCGAGTCCGGCCAGCGCCTCCATCTCCAGCGCATAGCCGCCAGCGGCGGCGATGGCCGGCGTGACGATGCGGTATTGCGGCATCCCTCAATCTCCCAATGCTGGCGATGCGATTCCGGCCTCCGGCGCTTCCGCGTCTCCGGCCATCGCGTCGCTATTTCGGCGGCCGCGCCCGGATTGCGGCCTCGTTCACCTCGACACCCCAGCCCGGCCCGGTGGGCAGCACCAGCTCGCCATTCTCGATCACCGGCGGGGGCGTGAATTCGTCGCGCCAGGAGACGCTGTCGATGTCGATTTCCATCACCCGGAAATTCGGGATGATGGCGGAGAAATGCGCGCTGATCATCGAGCAGAGGTTGCCGTAGAAATTATGCGGCGCGCAGTTCACCTCATAAACGTCGCAGAGCGAGGCGATCTTCAGCGATTCGCTGAGCCCGTTCCAGATGACGTCCACGATGCCGACATCCATCGCGTAGTGTTCCAGATAGGGCCGGAATTCCCGGCGTCCATGCAGCGTCTCGGCGCTGGCGATGGGGCAGGGGGCCATGCGCTTGATGCTGGCCAGCGCCGGCGCGTCGTGAATGTCGATCTCGAGCCAGGTGAGGTTGAAGGACTCCACGGCGCGGGCGACCTTCTGGAAGCCCTCCGTCCGGAAGTGGAAGTTGGTGTCGAGATGGACATTGAAGTCGGGCCCTACCGCGTCACGGATGGTACGGAGGTGCTGCTGCAGCAGGGACAGGGTCTTGTTGTCCCAGTTCAGCTCCGGCCAGCCGGCATGGCGGCCGAAGCCCGGGGAATACTGGTAGAGCTTGCCGTCCTCGCCGGGGATCAGGATGTTGGTCTTGAGGCCGCGGAAACCCATGGCCTTCACCTCGGCGGCATGGCGCGCCACCTCGTCCCAATCGAGGCAGGGCGGGGTGCCCATATACTTCGAGTTGCGCACCCGGTAGCTGCCGAAATGCGACCAATAGACCGGGATGCGCTCCCGGATCGGGCCGCCGAACAGGGCATAGACCGGGATGCCCCGGGCGCGGGCGGCGATGTCGAGCAGCGCATTCTCAATGGCGGCGATCGCCTGCTGGTTCAGCCCGCCGCGCGATTGCCGCGTCATCACATGCAGCCAGGCCGTCACTTCCTCGAAGCGCCGGGGATCGCGGCCGATGATGAGCGGCGTCAGCCCCTCGATGACCGAGGAGAGTCCGGTGGAGCCGAAGCTTTCATTGTATTCGGACCAGCCGACCAGCCCGTCATCGGTCGTGACCTTGAGGAAGGAGAAAAGACGCCAGCCGGCATCGGCGCGCAGGGTCTCGACCCGGGCGATCTTCATGGGCTTTCTCCGTTCCGTCCCGGGGAGGGAGCGAAGCATGGCCCGCGCCTATCCACAAGCCGCCGCGGCGGGGTAGCCTGCCGCATTCCTGAGGGGAGGGTGGCATGGGCAGGCTCAGCGGCAAGATCGCCTGGGTGACCGGCGCGGGCAGCGGCATCGGCGAGGCGGTGGCGGAGCGATTCGGCGCCGAGGGCGTGGTCACCGTCATCAGCGGCCGCCGGAAGGAGAGGCTGGAGGAGGTGGCAGGGCGGATCGCCGCCAAGGGCGGCACGGCGCATGTGCAGCCGGCCGACCTGACCAAGGCGGAGGAGGTCGGGACAGCCACCGACTGGATCGCCAAGACCTTCGGGCGGCTGGACATCCTGGTGAACAATGCGGGTGTGAATGTGCAGGACCGAAGCTGGGCAAGGCTCGGTCCCAAGGAGATCGACACCCTGATCCAGGGCAACCTCACTTCTGCCTTCTATGTGGCGCAGGCGGTGCTGCCGATCATGCGTGCCCAGGGCGGCGGGGTGATGGTCCACACTGCCTCCATGGCCGGCCGCAATGTGAGCCCGATGAGCGGGCCGGGCTATGGCGCGGCGAAGCACGGGGTGGTGGCGATGAGCCACAGCATCAACATGGAGGAATGCGTCAATGGCATCCGCAGCACGGTGTTCTGCCCGGGCGAGGTGAATACCGAGATCCTGAAGCAACGGCCCAACCCGCTGACGCCGGAGCAACTGGCGCAGATGCTACAACCGGAGGATTGCGCCGACCTCATCGCCTATGCCGCCGCGCTGCCGCCGCATGTGACGATGAACGAGATCTGGCTGACGCCGACCCATAACCGCGGCTATGTCGCCGCGCTGGGCCGGAAGCTGTAAGCCGTCCGCCCTCCCCCGCGACGGGGGAGGGCGCCCCGGACCTATTCCTTCACCGCGCCAGTCAGCGAGGACACGTAGTAGTCCACGAAGAAGGAGTAGAAGATCGCCACCGGCAGGGAGCCGAGCAGGCTGCCCGCCATCAGCGCGCCCCATTGGTAGACGTCGCCGGAGACCAGCTCCGTCAGGATGGCCACCGGCACCGTCTTGCTCTCGCTGCTCTGGATGAAGGCGAGGGCGTAGATGAACTCGTTCCACGACAGCGTGAAGCTGAAGATGCCGGCGGAGATCAGCCCCGGCACCGCCAGCGGCAGGGTGATCTGCCTGAGGATCTGCAGCCGCGTCGCGCCATCGATCAGCGCGCACTCCTCCAGCTCATAGGGGATCGACTTGAAGTAGCCGATCAGCAGCCAGGTGCAGAACGGGATCAGGAAGGTCGGGTAGGTCAGGATCAGCGCCATCGGGCTGTCGAACAGGCCGAGCTGATAGACCATGGTGGCGAGCGGGATGAACTGGATGGAGGGCGGCACGAGATAGGCAAGGTAGATCGCCAGCCCGACATACTGGCTGCCCTTGAAGCGCAGCCGCTGGATGGCATAGGCGGCGAGGGTGCTGGCGATGAGCGAAATGAAGGTCGAGCAGACCGCGACCGTCATCGTCGTCACCAGCCAGCGCGGATAGGCGGTGTTGAACAGCAGGTGCCGGATGTGGTCGAGCGTCGGCGAGCTGATCCAGAAGGGGTTGTAGGTCTTGTAGTCGAACAGCTCGGCATTCGGTTTGAAGGCCGTCAGCGTCATCCAGTAGAAGGGAAACAGCAGGATGATGAGGAAGCAGGCCAGCGGCAGGTAAAGCATCACCATGCGCCGCGCCTTGCTGTCCCAAGCCATGGTTTCTGGCTGGGCGGTGGCGGCATTGCCGGCTGCGGGAGTTGCGACGGCTTCAGTCATTGCCTTCTCCCTGCTGCCATTTGCGCCGCGCCAGGCCGAAATAGCTGAACAGCGTGGCGAAGACGAGGAAGGGGATCATGGAGACGGCGATCGCCGCGCCCTCCCCAAGCTGCCCACCCGGGATGCCGCGCTGGAAGGCGAGGGTCGCCAGCAGATGGGTGGAGTTCACCGGCCCGCCGCGGGTGATGGCGTAGACGAGCTGGAAGTCGGTGAAGGTGAAGATGATGCTGAAGGTCATGACGATGGCCAGGATCGGCAGCAGCATCGGGAAGGTGATGTAGCGGAAGCGCTGCCAGGCGGTGGAGCCGTCGAGCAGCGCCGCCTCGTAAAGCGAGGGCGAGATGGTCTGCAGCCCGGCCAGCAGCGAGATGGCGACGAAGGGAATGCCCCGCCAGACATTGGCCGCGATCAAGGACCAGCGCGCCGGCCAGGCGCTGCCGAGGAAGTCGATATTCGTGCTGCGAACGCCAAGGATATCGACCAGCAGGAAGGAGATGATGGAGAATTGCGGGTCGTAGATCCACCAGAAGGCGATGGCCGAGAGCACGGTGGGCACGATCCAGGGCAGCAGGATGATGGCGCGCAGCAGCGACTTGAACGGCATGTGGTTGTTCAGCAGCAGCGCCAGCCAGAGGCCGAGGGCGAACTTTCCCACCGTCGCGACGCCGGTGTAGAAGACGCTGTAGAACACCGCGTTCCACCACAGCGGGTCTTCCAGCAGATACTCGAAATTCTCGAGCCCCACCCAGATGCCGCGGCGGCCGATGGTGGTGTCCGTGAAGGCTAGCCAGATGCCGAGGCCGAGCGGGTAGGTGAGGAAGACGGTCAGCAGCCCCACCGCCGGCAGCAGGCAGGCGATGACGAGGAAGGGCTTCCACTCGAACAGCCGGACCAGCCAATTCGGCTCCTGGCGGGTCCGGCTCCAGGCAGCGGCGGTGGTGGCGGACATGGCGGGCTCCCTGAAAGGCGGGCGGCGCCGGGCGGCGCCGCCCCCTGGTTCAGCGGCGGAAGATGCGGCGGGCGCGGCGCTCGGCCTCTCGCGCCGCCTGCTCCGGCGTGGCCTGGCCGGAGGCGACCGCGGCGCACATTTGCACCGTGACGTACTCGGCATTGGCCTGGCCGGAGGCCTCGGAGATCGGGCCCTTGTAGCCGTTCCAGAATTTGTTGTTCATGCTGTCGCGGAAGATCGCCACCTTCGGGTCGCTGGTCCACACCGCGCTGGCGCCATAGGCCGCCAGCGGATGGGCCCAGTAGCCGAGATTGGCGATCAGCCAGGGGTCGTACTGCTCCCGCTCCATCATGAATTGCAGGAAGGCCTTCGAGGCGTTCGGGAAGCGGCTGTGCTTGAACACCATGGCGTTCATCGTCAGTGGCGCGCTCGGCCAGCTTCCGGCTTGGCCAAGCGGCATGGTGTCATGCTCGGTGTCCGCGGCGATCGGCGCCGTCGCCGGGTCGCTCTTCAGGGAGAAATAGAGCGAGACGCCGTTCGAGGTCAGCCAGCACTCATTCGCCGCATAGGCGCGGTTGTTGCTGATATCGCCCCAGGACAGGGTGCCGGGGAGGAAGGTGGGGTAGAGCTCCTTCAGGTAGTTCAGCGCCGCGATGGTCTGCGGGCTGTTGATGGAGACCTTGCCCTCCTCATCGGTCAGGGAGGCGCCATGCGACCAGAGCAGCCAATTGGCGAAGCCGTTGCCGTCGCCCACCGCATTGCCCAGCGCGAAGCCGGGCGGCTTGTTCGCCGCCTTCAGCTTCTTGCAGAGGTCGAGGAAGCCTGCCAAGTCCTGCGGCGGCTTCTGGAAGCCGGCCTGGGTGACGGCGGATTTGCGCCAGACCAGCGGCCCGGCGGTGCCGCCGAAGGGCAGGCCGATCCAGTTGTTGGTGCCATGGCGCTTGCCATATTTCTCGCCCACGGCCATCCAGCCGCCATAGCGCTTGCCGAGATATTCAGCGACATCGGTCAGCTCGATCAGCTTCTCGGCGAAGATGTGCGGCGCGTCGCCGAAGCCGATGATGAGGTCCGGCCCGGCGCCGGTATTGGCGGTGACGGCGGTCTGCTGGGTGATGTCCTCCCACCCGACGAAATCGACGCGCACCTGCACGCCGGTCTGCTGGGTGAAGCGGGCGGCATTGGCGCGGAACACATCCTCGTCCGGCTGCACGAAGCGGACCGGGCGCAGCATGCGCAGCGTGGCGCCGGATTCGATCGGCAGGCGCGGGGCAGGCGTATCGGCGGCGGCGATGGGGGCCTGGGCGGAGGCACGGAACGCCGCCAGCGCCGCGGCACCGATGCCGAGCTGCAGTGCCGTGCGGCGGTGAATGATATGCATTGTCTTGGACACTCCCGTAGGTTCTTTTGCTGTAGTTTTTGGTTGGATCAGGCGGCGAGGCGCCGGCCGCTGCCGGCTTCGAACAGGTGCACCAGGCCGAGATCAGGGCTCACATGGATCGTGTCGCCCGGCCCGGCCGAGACGCGCTCACGGAAGGCACAGTTCAGCGGCGTCTCGCCGATGCGGAGGAAGACCTGGGTCTCCGAGCCGGTGGGCTCCACCAGTTGAACCTTGGCCGGGATGCCGTTCGGGTCCAGCCGCATATGTTCCGGCCGGATGCCGTAGGTGCCGGCGCCGTTCTTCGCAGTCGGCGGCAGGGGCAGCACGGCGCCGCCCTCTGCCTCGAACCCTCCATTGCCGATGCGGCCGGGGATCAGGTTCATCGCCGGGCTGCCGATGAAGCCGGCGACGAAGAGATTGGCAGGGTTGTCGTAGAGCTCGAGCGGCGGGCCCACCTGCTCCACATTGCCGGAATTCATCACCACGATCTTGTCGGCCATGGTCATGGCCTCGATCTGGTCATGCGTCACATAAACAGTGGTGACCCTCAGCCGCTGGTGCAGTTCCTTGATCTCGGCCCGCATCTGCACCCGCAGCTTGGCGTCGAGGTTGGAGAGCGGCTCGTCGAACAGGAAGACCTGCGGGTTGCGCACGATGGCGCGGCCCATCGCCACGCGCTGCCGCTGGCCTCCGGACAATTGCCGCGGATAGCGCTGGAGCAACTGCTCCAGACCGAGGATCTTTGCGGCACGGCCGACCTCGGCCTCCATCACCGCGCGCGGCGCCTTGGCCAGCTTCATGGAGAAGGCCATGTTGTCGAACACGGTCATGTGCGGGTAGAGCGCGTAGTTCTGGAACACCATGGCGATGTCCCGGTCCTTCGGTGGGACTTGGTTCACCACGCGGTTGCCGATCGCGATGTCGCCGGCAGTGATGTTCTCGAGACCCGCCAGCATGCGCAGCAGCGTCGATTTGCCGCAGCCGGAGGGGCCGACCAGCACGACGAACTCGCCATCCGCGATATCGACGCTGACGCCGTGCAGCACCTCGACCGGCCCGAAGGCCTTGCGGACGTTCCGGATAGCAACGGACGCCATCTTACCTCCCAGATCGGGCGGCTTGGCGCGCCCGCATTGCCGCCTTGTCCCGGCTCGACGCTAGATTACGGCCATTTTAACGCCGATTTCTGCAACAAATTGCGTCGAAGCCGGCATTCCGGCCTCGCGCGAGCCAGAGCGGGGCGGGCTGAGCCTTGCCCGCCGCACACCCGCCATGCGCTTGATTGCGTGATTCCTGCCCTGCGGCGGAGCCGCCTCCGGGCCATCGCGCGTCAGAGCCGGGAAACCTGCGTTTCCTTGCTGGTGATGAACTCCAGCAGCACCGGGATGCCGGCCTGGGTCTTCTCGATGCCGCGCTTGATGGCGGGCACGATCTCGCTCGGGTCGGTTACCCGCTCGCCATAGCCGCCGAAGGCGCGGGCCATGGCGGCGTAGTCGCCGGAGATGTCGGTGCTGCGGTACTTCTCCGTGCTGACCGGCATGACCTTCAGCTCGATCGCCATGGAGAAATTGTTCAGGAGGATGGACATGATGGGAATGCGCTCGCGCACCGCCGTCTCGAAATCCATGCCGGTAAAGCCGATGGCGGCATCGCCCCAGACATTCATGCAGAGCTTCTCGGGCGCCGCCAGCTTGGCCCCCATGGCGAGGCCGAGCCCGTAGCCGAGCTGCGTGGTCTTGCCCCAGCCGAGATAGGAGAGCGGCGTCGTCGCCTTCCAGAAGGGGGAGATCTGGTCGCGCGGGCTGCCGGCATCATGGGTGATGATGCAATTGTCGCGGTCCACCGTGTGCTGCAGGTCCCAGAGCACGCGGTAGGGGTTGAGCGGCGCATCCTTGCTGGTCAGCTTCGGCATCCACTCCGCCAGCCAGGGCTCCCGCACCGCCTGGATCTCGGCCGCCACCGGCACCGGGTCGCGCGGGCTCGTCACCAGGCTCGCCAACTCCGCGAGCAGCGCGTCCAGCGTCAGGGCGGCGTCGCCGATGAGGCCGAGATCGGCCCGCACATCCTTGTTCAGATGCATCGGGTCCAGGGTGCCGTGAATGATCTTCGGCCCCTTCGGCATCTTCACGCCGAAATTGGTCTCGGTGAAGGAGCAGCCGATGCCGAAGATGACATCCGCCTTGTCGAGGAAATGCCGCACCGGCTTCGAGATGGCGAGGCCGCCCGAGCCGAGGCTCAGCGGATGCTCCTCGTTGAAGGCGCTCTTGCCGCCGAGGCTGGAGGTGACGGGCGCCGCCAGCAGCTCCGCCAGCGCCTTGAGCTGCGGCCAGGCGCGGGCCCAGTGCACGCCGGTGCCGGCATAGATCACCGGCCGCTTGGCCTCCGCCAGCATCCGGGCCGCGCGCTTCACCTCGGCCGGATCCGGGCCGTAGCGCGTCGCCAGCACCGGGGTATAGTCCAGCTCCCCGACCTCCTCGTTCCACATGTCGGAGGGGACTTCCACCAGCACCGGCCCGCCGCGCCCGTTGCGCAGCCGGGTGAAGGCGCGGCGCATGATGTTGCCGACCTCGGCGGCCAGGATCACCGGCTCGGCCGACTTCACCACATGGTGCATCGCCTGGGTGGAGTTGAAATTCGGGTCGATATGCGCGAGGCGCCTGGGATAGCCCATCGGCACCACCAGCACCGGCACGCTCTCCCCATAGGCCTGGGCGACGCCGCCATAGGCGTTCTCGCTGCCCGGCCCGTGCTGCATGCAGAAGGCGCCGATCTTCTGGCCGGAGGTGACGCGGCTGATGGCGTCGGCCATGTGCAGCCCGATGCGCTCCTGCCGCACCATCACCGGGCGGATATCCTTGGCCGCGGCGAATTCGATGAGGTGGTTCACCGGATAGCCGGTGAGAATCTCCACGCCCTCGCGCTTCATGATTTCCGCGATGGCTTCGCCGACCTTCATCGCTTGTCCTCCCACTCGGCGCGCTCGGTTTCTCCGGCACCCGGATTTCCCGCCGAGCCTAGCCTTGTGCGTGCGCCGGGCGCAACCGCCGCCCCGGGGCGTGGGATGGCGGGGGAGGTTTCCGCCGCCGCGCATTGCGCCATACTGCGCCGCAGCACCGGGAGAGGAGAGGGGCTGCGATGCCGCCGAAGATCACCGAGGCCGAGTTCGAGGCGCTGGTCGCCCGGGCCGGGCTCACCCTGACGCCCGCGCAGACATCCGCCATCTACGCCGTCTATGGCGGCGTCGAGGCCTGGCAGGCGGCGATCCGCACCCCCACCCCGGCGCCGGAGGCCGAACCCGCCACCACCTTCTCCGCGGAGCCCGGCCGATGAGCGCGTCCGATCGCCCGAGCGCCGGCGAGGGCGTGAATCGGCCGCGCCAGCATATACCGACGATTGCCGAGGCGGCGAAGCTGATCGCCGCAAGGAAGCTCTCCCCGCTGGAGCTTACCCGGGAATGCCTGGCACGGGCGCATAAGCTTAACGGCACGCTGCACGCCTTCATCCGGCTGACGGAGGAGAGCGCGCTGGCCACGGCGCAGGCGGCCGAGGCGCGCATCGCCAAGGAAGGGCCGCGCGGCAGGCTGGACGGCATCCCCTTCGCCCACAAGGACATCTACGGCACCGCCGGCATCCCGACGACCGGGCATTCCCGCGTGCTGCAGAACCATGTCCCGGCCGAGGATGCAACCACGGTGCGGAAGCTGGCCGAGGCCGGCATCGTCATGCTGGGGAAGCTGGCGACGCATGAATTCGCCTTCGGCGGCCCCTCCTTCGACCTGCCCTGGCCGCCGGCCCGCAATCCCTGGAATCCGGCGCATTTCACCGCCGGCTCCTCCTCCGGCACCGGCGCCGCCGTCGCGGCGGGGATGATCCTGGGTGGGACTGGCTCCGACACCGGCGGCTCCATCCGCGGTCCCGCGGCGCTCTGCGGCATCGCTGGGATCAAGCCCACCTATGGTCTCTGCTCCCGCGCCGGGGTGCTGCCGTTGGCGCAGTCGCTGGACCATACCGGGCCGATGGCCTGGACCGCCGAGGATTGCGCCATCCTCCTCCAGGCCATGGCCGGCCACGACCCGGCCGACCCGGCCAGTGCCAACCGTCCCGTGCCGGACTTCACCGCCGAGCTGGGCAAAGGGGTGAAGGGGCTGCGCATCGGCGTCATCCGCCACTTCCACGAGACGGACATGCCGGTCAGCCCCGCCACGCTGAAGGGCATCAACGACGCCGCGGCCTTCTTCAAGGCCGAGGGCGCCGAGGTGGTGGATGTCACCCTGCCGCCGCTCGCCGAGTACAACGCCCCCGGCTGGATCATCCTGCTGACCGAGGCCTATGCGGTGCATGAGGCCTGGATGCAGCGCGACCAGAGCCTCTATGGCCAGTTGTTGCGCGACCGGCTGGTGCTGGCCGCCACCCTCTCGGCGGCCGACTACATGCAGGCGCAGCGGAAGCGCCGGGCGCTGATCGCCGCCACGGAGGCGGCGACGGCCGGGGTGGACATCCTGCTCACCGCCGCCCAGCCGGGCGAGGCGGCGAAGATCGAGGAGGTGCCGGGTTGGGCCTTCCTCGAAAAGCCCAATTTCACCATCCCCTTCAACGTCACCGGCTGGCCCGGGCTTACGCTTTGCACCGGCTATGGCGCAGGCGGGCTGCCGGTGGCCTTGCAGCTCATCGGCAAGCCCTTCAGCGAGCCGACGCTGTTCCGCGCCGGCGACCACTACGAGAAGGCGCACACTTGGCGCGCGAAGCGCCCGGAGATGGTGGCATGACCGTGTTGCTCCCTGCCCCCGAGGCCCGGCCCCCCGCCCGCATGGTCGGCGGCCGCCTGCCCATCCTCGACGCTGCGCCCTTCCTGCGCGGCGAATCGGGCGCGCTCGAGGTCCTGGCGGCCGAGCTGCGCTTCGCCCTGGAGAATGTCGGCTTCTACCTGCTGGCCGGCCACGGCATCGAGGACAAGCTGATCGAGGAGACCTACGCCGCCTCGAAGCGCTTCCACGCCCAGCCGGTCGAGGAGAAGCTGAAGATCCGGATCAATGAGCACAATCTCGGCTATATGCCGATGCGCGGCTCGCTGAACCGCACCAGCGCCTACAACCCGAACGGCAAGCCGAGCGTCAACGAGGCTTTCTTCCTCCGCCGCCAGCGCATGCCCGATGACCCCGACGTCATCGCCAACAAGCCGCTGCGTGGGCTGAACCAGTGGCCGGAGGGGATGCCGGGCTTCCGCGAGGACTGCCTGCGCTACATGGACCGCATGATGCGCCTCGGGCAGAGCCTGGTACCGGTCTATGCCCGTGCCCTGGGCCTGGTGCCGGACTACTTCGAGAAAGCCTTCGCCCTGCCGAACCTGATCCTCCGCCTCACCCATTACCCGGCGGTGGAGGGCTTCCAGGAGGGCGAGTTCAGCATCGCCCCGCATACCGATAGCGGCTTCATGACGCTGCTGCCGGCCAATCCGGTGGACGGGCTTTCGGTGCATCTGCCGGACGGCACCTGGTTCGACATTCCCCATGTCCCCGGCACCTACACGGTGAATAGCGGGGACATGCTGCACCGCTGGACCAACGAGGTCTTCCTCTCCACCCCGCACCGGGTGCGCAATGTCAGCCCGGCGGCGCGCTACGCCATTCCCTTCTTCTTCGATCCCCACCCGGATACGATGATCGAGGCGCTGCCGAGCTGCGTCGGGCCGGACCGACCGGCGAAGCACCCGCCCATCCTGTTCGACGACTACATCATCTGGTTCGCGCGCAAGAACTACGTCCACCAGCAGAAGGACGCGGCGGCCTGAGCCTCTGCCGTGCGGCCCGACCATCCGGCCGCACGGCCCTTCCTGGCCTTCGCCGCGCATTCTACAGGGCCCGGGCATGAGCGACGGCGAGTGGGAAGCCTGGATGGCGGCGGCACAGGCGGGGGATTCCCGCGCCTATGACCGCCTGCTGCGCGCCGCCCTGCCGCTGCTGCGCGGCGTCGCGCGCCGCCGCATCCGCGACCCGGCGGAGGCGGAGGATGCGGTGCAGGACGCGCTGCTGACGATTCACCGGCTGCGCGACACCTACGACCCCGCCCGGCCCCTCAAGCCCTGGCTCATCGCCATCACGGAACGCCGGGCCATCGACCGGCTTCGCCGCTCCTCCCGCCGCGCCGGGCGGGAATCGGCGATCGATGAATTCGGGGAAACCTTGCCCGACCCTCTGGCGAATCAGGGGGAGGCGAAGGTGGCGGCGGCGGAGCTGCGTTCGGCCGTCGCCGCCCTGCCGGAGGCGCAGCGGACGGCGCTCGGCCTCGCCAAGCTGCAAGATTTGCCGCTTGCCGAGGCGAGCGCCCGCTCCGGCATGTCGATCGGGGCGCTGAAGGTGGCGACGCACCGGGCGGTGAAGGCGCTCAGGAAGCGCCTCGGCGGGGAGGAGTAGGGTGCGGAGCGAGGATCTGATCGGCCAGCTGACCGCCGATCTCACCCCGGTGCGGCGCATGGCCCCGCCCGGCTGGCAGGCGCTGCTCTGGCTGGCGCTGGCGGCGGCGGCCATCGGATTGTGCGTGCTGGCCATCGGCCTCCGGCACGATCTGCAGGCGCGGATGGCGCTGCCCTTCGAGCTCGGGCAGTGGCTGGCGTCGGTCGCCACCGGCATCTGCGCCGCCCTGGCCGCTGCCATGCTGGCCCGGGCGGACCGGTCGGCCGCCTGGGGCCTGCTGCCGCTGCCGCCGCTGGTGCTCTGGCTGGCCAGTCTCGGCTGGGGATGCCTGGCGGATATCGTCCGGCTCGGCCCCATCGAGGGCCAGCTCGAGACCTCCTGGGGCTGCCTGCGCTTCACCCTGCTGCTGGGGGCGCCGCTGACCGCGGCGCTGCTGCTGCTGCTGCGCCATGCCGGGCCGGTGCGGCCGCGGCCGGTGCTGCTGCTCGGCGCCCTGGCCTCGGCGGCGCTCTGCTCGGCGGGGCTGACGCTCTTCCACCATCTGGATGCGGCGGTGATGGTGCTGCTCTGGCACAGCGGCGCGGCGCTGGTGCTGCTGGGCCTGGTCAGCCTGTTCGGCGACCGGCTGCTGATGCGTGCGCCGGGTTCGGGATAGATCCCGCTCCCGGCCGCGCGGCCGGATAGGTCAGCGCAAGATGCGGCAGGCGGGGCGGCCCGATCCATGCCACACAGCCTTATGGACATTGCCGAACGCATTGCCGCACTGGACTGGACGCATCTGGCCGGGGAGATGGACCGCTACGGCGCCGCCGCCCTCGGTCCCCTGCTGCGGCCGGAGGAATGCGCCGCCCTGGCCGCGCTCTACGGGCAGGAGGAAGGGTTCCGCAGCCGCATCGTCATGGCCCGCCATGGCTTCGGCCAGGGCGAGTACAAATACTTTGCCGCCCCGCTGCCGGCCCCGGTGGCGGCGCTGCGGGAGGCGCTCTATCGCCGCCTGGCGCCCATCGCCAATGGCTGGGCCGAGCGGCTGGGCGAGGCGCGGCGTTACCCGCCGGAGCTCGCCGACTTCCTGGCCGAATGCCATGCCGCGGGGCAGTGCCGGCCGACGCCGCTGCTGCTGCGCTACGGGCCGGGCGACTATAATTGCCTGCACCAGGACCTTTATGGCCCGCTGGTCTTTCCGCTGCAGGTGGCGGTGCTGCTTTCGGCCCCCGGTGAGGAGTTCCAGGGCGGCGAATTCGTCCTGACGGAGCAGCGCCCCCGCATGCAGTCCCGCGCCGAGGTGGTGCCGCTGCGCCAGGGGGAGGCGGTAGCCTTCGCCGTCCATCATCGCCCGGTGCAAGGCACGCGCGGCACCTACCGTGTCACCCTGCGCCATGGCGTCAGCCGCCTCCGCGCCGGCCAGCGCTTCACCCTGGGTGTAATCTTCCACGACGCAGCCTGAATTGAGCCCCTTGGCAACCCGGCTGCCCGTTGCCCTGACGCGGCCTTGCCGCGCCAGGCTGTGCCATGCGCCGCTCATCGAGCGCTTTCCGGGGCCCACCATGGCGTTGCGCAGCAACGTCATGGGGAACTCAGCATCCGGTGATCCGGCCGGAGGCGATGCAGTCCTGGTAGCTCATCGCCCGGTGCAGGGCAGGGAAGAGCAGGTACCCGCCCCCCAGCACGGCCAGGATGACGATCAGCGCGATGACGGGCAGCAGGTCGCGGCGTGGGGGAGGCGGCATGGGAGGGCCAAGCTGTGGCGGAAGCCGGGCGAGGGCAAGGCACCTTCTTCCCCTGGCCCGCCACCCTGATTAGGGTCGCGCCGAAGCATCCAGGGGAACGCCATGCCGGACCAAGCCGCGCCAGGCAGCAGCAACGCCACCGTCGCCCTTCGCCTTGCCGAAGCCTTTCGCCGCCATGGCGTCACCCTGACCTTTGGCCAGAGCCTGCCCAGCGCCTTCCACCTGGCGGCGCCGCATGTGGGAATCGAGCAGAAGGTCTATCGCCAGGAGAATGCCGGCGGGACCATGGCGGATGGCTATGCCCGCATCTCCCGCAAGGTGGGCGTGGTCACCGCCCAGAACGGCCCCGCTGCCACCCTGCTGGTGCCGCCGCTGGCCGAGGCGCTGAAGGCCAGCATTCCCATCGTCGCCCTGGTGCAGGAGGTGACGCGCGACGCCACCGACCGCAACGCCTTCCAGGAGTTGGACCACCTCAACATGTTCGCCCCCGTGGCGAAATGGGTCCGCCGGATCGACCGCGCCGACCGGCTCGACGACTATGTGGACATGGCCTTCACCGCCGCCACCTCCGGCCGGCCGGGCCCTGCCGTGCTGCTGACGCCGGCCGATCTGCTGACCGAGGCGGCGGCGCCTATCTCCTCCCTGCTGCGGCCGCGGCAGCTTTCGCTGGGCGAGGCGCCGCTGGACCGGGTGCTGGCCGACCCCGCCGCCATCGCCCTGGCGGCCGATGCGCTGGCCAGCGCCAAGCACCCGCTGGTGGTCGCCGGCGGCGGCGTGCACCTCTCCGGCGCGGTGGCCGAGCTGGCAGTGCTGCAGGAGGTGGCGCATCTTCCCATCGCCACCACCGTCATGGGCAAGGGCAGCGTGGCGGAGACGCATCCGCTGACCCTCGGCGTCATCGGCTATGTAATGGGGCAGGGGGCGCGCACCCAGGCGCTGCGTCCCATGGTGGACCGCGCCGATCTGGTGCTGCTGGTCGGCAACCGCACCAACCAGAACGGCACCGATAGCTGGAAGCTGTTCCAGCCCGGCACGCGCTTTATCCATCTGGACCTCGACCCGATGGAGGTCGGCCGGAATTACGAGGCGATGCGGCTGGTGGGCGATGCCAAGCTCACCCTGGCGGCGCTGACCGAGGCGCTGAAATCGCGCGACCTCTCTGCCCGCGCCGCCGCCCGCCCGGCGCTGGAGGCGGAGATCGCCGCCGGCATCGCCACCTGGAAGCGGACCATCGCCGGCATCACCACCCGCGACGCCAAGCTGCCACGGCCGGAGCGGCTGATGGCAGAGCTGGATGCGCTCCTCGGGCCGGAGGACATCGTCGTCGCCGATGCCTCCTACTCCTCCATCTGGATCGCGAATTACCTGACGGCGCGGCGGCCGGGGCAGCGCTTCCTCACCCCGCGCGGCATTGCCGGCCTCGGCTGGGGCCTGCCCATGGCCATCGGCGCGCAGATCGCCGCCCCCGATGCGCGCGTGGTCTGCCTCTGCGGCGATGGCGGCTTCGGCCATAGCTGGGCGGAGCTGGAGACGCTGCGGCGGATGGAGCTGCCGGTGACGCTGCTGGTGCTGAACAACGGCATCCTCGGCTACCAGAAGCATGCCGAGGAGGTGAAATTCGGCGAGCACACCATCGCCGTGAACTTCACCGCCGTGGACCACGCCGCCATCGCCCGCGCCTGCGGCGTGGAGGGGGTGCGGGTGGAGGCGAGCGGCGCGATTCGCGGCGCGCTGGAGGCGGCGCTGGCCTCGCCGAAGCCGGTGCTGATCGACATGGTCACCGACCCCGACGCGAAGCCGCCCATCTCCTTCTACGCCGGCCATTACCCGGAGCCGTTTTGATTGGTCCCCATGACGTTGCTGCGCAACGCCCTGGGGGCCCCGGAGGCGCTCGATGATCAGCGCCTCGCACAGCCTGCCGTGGCAAAGCCACGGCAGGACAGCAGGCGGTCCGGTTCATTGAAGGAAGTCCCAGGATGCTGGCGTTGCGCAAAACTCGGCCGGAATTCGGGCTGGAGTTCCAGGAAATCCCGGACGCCCCGCCGCCCGGTCCGGCCGAGGTGGTGGTGCGGGTGGAGGCGGCCGGGATCTGCGGCTCCGACGTCCATGCCTATGAATGGACCGCGGGCTATGAGTTCATGGTCCCGCACCTGCCCCTGACCATGGGCCATGAATTCGCCGGCACCATCAGCCGCAACGGCACCGGCTCGGGCTTCGCCGAGGGCGACCGGGTCGCCGTCATCCCCTTCGTCTTCTGCGGCCATTGCGCCAATTGCCGCAGCGGCGAGACGCGCAATTGCCTGAAGCGGGAGACCATCGGCCTGACCCGGGATGGCGGCTTCCAGGCGGAGGTCCGCATCCCCTCCCGCTGCTGCGTCGCCATCCCGCCTCAGCTCGACATGGAGGTGGCGGCGCTGGCCGAGCCCCTTGGCGTGGGCGCGGAGGCGGTGCTGACCGCGGAGGTCGGGTTGGGCGATACGGTGCTGGTACTGGGGCCGGGCACCATCGGCCAGGCCATCGCCCTCTTCGCCCGGCTGGCCGGCGCGGCGCGGGTCATCATCGCCGGCCGCGCCGATGCGCCACGCTTCGAGGTGCTGAAGGCGCTCGGCTTCGCCGATCTGGTGGATGTGGCGGAGGGACCGCTGGCTGAGCAGGTGCTGGCGCTCACCGGCGGCCGCGCCGTGGATGTGGTGCTGGAGGCGACCGGGGTGCCGGCCACGCTGAACGAGGGCATGGCCGTGCTGAAGAAGGGCGGCGTCATCGTCGCCGCCGGCATCCATGCCGAGGCGCTGACCCTGCCGCTGACCAATTTCGTCCGCATGCGCCACCAGCTCCGCGCCACCCATGGCGCGGAGCGCCGCACCTGGGACCGGGTGCTGGCGCATCTCGGCGCAACGCCGGAGGCCTTCCGCCCGATGATCACCCACCGCCTGCCGCTGGAGCGCGGGCTGGAAGGCTTCGAGCTCGCCCGCCAGCGCGCGGCGAGCAAGGTGATCCTCTCCCCCTCCGTCGCCTGAGGGGATGAGGCCGATCTTCCTTCCCCGCCTGCGGGGGAGGGCAGGGGCGGGGGCTTCCTCCGCCTTGCAAACCCGCCGCCAGCCACCCCGCCAGCGGGGGAGGGGATGAGGACCAGCCCATGAGCAACCAGAATCGCGTGGCCCTGATCACCGGCGCCGGACGCGGCATCGGTGCCGCAATCGCCACCAAATTCGCCGCCCTGGGCCATCCCGTGGCCGTCGCCGATGTCATCCCCGAGCGGGAGGCGGTGGCCGAGGCGATCCGCGCCGCGGGCGGCCAGGCCCGCGCAATCGCCCTGGACGTGGCGGATGACGCGGCCGTGGCCAACCTGCCCTCCCTGCTCGGCGACTGGTGGGACCGCCTCGGCATCCTGGTGAACAATGCCGGCATCTCCCCCAAAGGGCCGGACGGCAAGGCGCGGAAGATCCGCGACATGCCCGCCGAGGAATGGCGCCGGGTGCTGGCGGTGAACCTCACCGGCGCCTTCCTCGTCTCCCAGGCCTGCATCGCGCCGCTGCGGGCCCGCCGCTGGGGCCGCGTCATCATGCTCACCAGCCAGGCCGCGCGGGCGAAGAGCCAGATCGCCGGCGCGCATTACGCCGCGGCCAAATCCGGCCTCATGGGCTTCGCCCGCAGCCTGGCGACGGAGCTCGGCCCGGACGGCATCACGGTGAACTCCATCGCCCCTGGCCGGATCGACACGCCGATGTCCCGCGGCACCACCGATGCCGCCAATGCCGCCTTCCTGGCCCAGGTGCCGGTCGGCCGGGTCGGGACGCCGGAGGATGTGGCGGAGGTGGCGGCCTTTCTCGCCTCCGATGCCGCCTCCTACCTCAATGGCGCCACCCTCGATGTTGGCGGCGGCAGCTTCATGCCCTGATCTGCGACGCGGATAAGCGCGCCGTCAGCCCCGGCCATGCGACTGTCATCCCGCCCGCCGTGCCCGGCGGCCGGCCGGGATGCACCCTTCCTTGACTCCCCCCTTCCGGCGGGCTTCAACCCGCAGGAGTCCAACCCAGGCGGACCTCCCCTTGAGCAGCTCCATGGCGAAGAACAAGTCGGGCGGCTGGCTCGAGAGCGTGAAGACGATCCTCTATGCCGGGCTGATCGCCATCGGCATCCGCACCATCGCCTTCGAGCCCTTCAACATCCCCTCCGGCTCCATGATCCCGACCCTGCTGGTGGGGGACTACCTCTTCGTCTCGAAATATTCCTACGGCTATTCCCGCTACTCCATGCCGCTCGGGCCCAACCTGTTCTCCGGGCGCATCTTCGGCAGCCTGCCGGAGCGCGGCGACGTGGCGGTGTTCAAGCTGCCGCGCGACCCCAGCCAGGATTACATCAAGCGCATCATCGGCCTGCCGGGGGACCGCATCCAGGTGCGCAACGGCGTCCTGCACGTGAACGGCCAGCCGGTGAAGCGGGAGCTGGTGGGGCCCTCAAATCTCGACCGCTGCTACGGCACGGACGGGCCGAAGCTCTACCGGGAGACGCTGCCGGAAGGCCGGGTGCACGCCATCCTCGAATGCTCGGACAATTATGGCCGGGCGGACAACACGGATGAGTACCGGGTGCCGCAGGGCTATGTCTTCGGCATGGGCGACAACCGGGACAACAGCCAGGACAGCCGCTTTCCTGAAGTCGGCTTCATCCCGCTGGAGAATCTGGTTGGCCGGGCGGAGTTCATCTTCTTCTCCATCGATGGCTCTGCGGCCTGGTGGGAGGTGTGGGGCTGGCCGATGGCGATCCGCTGGTCGCGCCTGTTCTCCGCCATCCGTTGAGCATGGCCCGGAAGAAGCAGGCGGAGCCGGCCGCGCCTCCCGATTTCCAGGAGCTTGCCCGCCGCATCGGGCATGACTTCGCCAACCCGGCCCTGCTGCGCCAGGCCCTGACCCACCGTTCGGCGGGCGACCCGCAGCGCGGCCAGCTCGATTCCAACGAGCGCCTGGAATTCCTCGGCGACCGGGTTCTGGCGCTGCTGATGGCGGAATGGCTGGGGGAGCGCTTCCCGGAGGAGCGCGAGGGCACGCTGATGCGCCGCTTCGGTGTGCTGGTGGCCTGGGACACCCTGGCCCGGGTGGCGGAGATGGAGGAGCTCGGCCGCTACCTGATGGTGGCGCCGGGCGAGGGGCGCTCGGGCCTCGCCACGCGGCAGAACGTGCTGGCGGATGCGCTGGAAGCGGTGCTCGGCGCGCTCTACCTGGATGGCGGGCTGGAGGCGGCGCGCCGCTTCTTCCGCCGCGCCTTTGCGGGAGAGATCGAGGCCGGGCCGGAACGGCCCCAGGCCTCGCCCAAGAGCCGGCTGCAGGAATGGCTGCAGGGCAGGGGGCATGGGCTGCCGGAGTATCGCCTGGCCTCCACCGCCGGGCCGCCGCACCAGCCGGTGTTCGTGGTGACGGTGACCGCGGCCGGGCGTTCTGCCGAGGGGGTGGGTGACACCAAGCGTGCGGCGGAGCAGCGGGCCGCGGAGGCCTGGCTGGCCGGAATCGGGGGCGGATGAGCGGGAAGGAGTCCATCGTGGGCGGTGCAGCGCCTGGGGCCGAGGAGACCCGGCCCGACGCCGGCGCCGAACGGGCTGGCGCGGCGGCGCCGGGTGCCGGCGAAAGCCAGCACGGGGGGGCTGCCGGTGACACCCTTCACTCTGTGGGTGCCGAAGGGGCTGGCGTGGCGGCTGCCGGCGAGACCCGCTGCGGGCTGGTGGCCGTGGTCGGCGCGCCCAACGCGGGCAAGTCCACCCTGGTGAATGCGCTGGCCGGCACCAAGGTCACCATCGTCTCGCCCAAGCCGCAGACCACCCGCTTCCGCATCCGCGCCGTGGTCATGCACCAGGCCGCGCAGATCGTGCTGGTGGACACGCCCGGCATCTTCACCCCGCGCCGCCGGCTGGACCGCGCCATGGTCGCCGCCGCCTGGGGCGGGGCGCAGGATGCCGACCTCACCCTGCTGATCGTCGATGCCAGGGCCGGTATCACGGAGTCGGTGCGGGCGATCTGCGACAGGCTGGCCAAGGTGAGGCGCCCGGTCTGGCTGGCGCTGAACAAGGTGGATCTGATCGAGCCGCCCCGGCTGCTGCCGCTGGCCGCGGAGCTGAATGCCCTGCTGCCCATCGCCGAAACTTTTATGATCTCCGCCGAGAAGCAGCGCGGCCTGGACCGGCTGCTGGCCAGGCTGGCGGAGGCCATGCCACCCGGCCCCTACCTCTTCCCCGAGGATGAGCTCTCCGACCTGCCCAACCGGATGCTGGCGGCCGAGATCGTGCGGGAGCAGATCCTGCGCCAGACCCATCAGGAGGTGCCCCACCACACCACGGTGGAGACCGAGAGCTGGCAGGAGCGGCCGGATGGCAGCGTGCGCATCGACTGCACCATCTATGTCGGCCGGCCGAGCCAGAAGGCCATCCTGATCGGCGATGCCGGCGCGAGGGTGAAGGCGATCGGCGCCGGGGCACGACGGGAGCTGACGGCGCTGCTGGAGCGGCGGGTTCATCTCTTCCTCAATGTGAAGGACCGGCCGGGCTGGGATGAGGAGACGGGGCGCATCCGCGCCCTCGGCCTGGAACAGGACGAGTAGCGGCGCGCCGTCCCGAGCGTCAGCTTCCAGCGGAGCGGGGAGCCACTCCCGGCAAGGGTAATAGGGCGGTGGCCCTGCGATGGGTGGCAGGGCCGGCCGGACATCCTATCTTTCCCTCATGGAATGGCAGGCCCAGGCAATCGTGCTGGCCGCGCGGCCGCATGGCGAGGGCGGGGCCGTGGTCTCCGTCCTGACCGAGGCCGAGGGTCGCCATGCCGGGCTGGCGCGCGGCGGCGCGTCGCGCGCCCAGGCGCCGCTCTGGCAGCCGGGCAATCTGATCGAGGCGCGTTGGGTGGCGCGGCTGCCGGACCAGCTCGGCAGCCTGACCGGAGAGCTGCTGCACCCGGCCGCCGCCCTGGCCATGGAGGATCCGCTCGCCCTGGCGCTGCTCGCCGCCGGCTGCGCGGTGGCGGAGGCGGCGCTGCCTGAGCGGGAGGCGCATCCGCGCGCCTATCGCGGACTGGCCTCGCTGATTATTCGCCTGCCCGGCGGGGCGGCGCCGGTGCTGGCGGAGTATGTGGGCTGGGAGGCCGAATTGCTGGCCGATCTCGGCTATGGGTTGGACCTGGCGCGCTGCGCCGCGACGGGCGGGACGGAGGCGTTGCGCTGGGTCTCCCCCCGGACCGGTCGGGCGGTGAGCGAGACGGCCGGCGCGCCCTGGGCTGACCGGTTGCTGCCCCTGCCAGGCTTCCTGCTCGGCCAGGGGCCGCCGCCCGGGCCGGCCGAGTGGCGGGACGGGCTGCGCTTGACGGGCCATTTCCTGGCGCGGGACGTGCTGGGGCACCGGCGGCAGGGCCTGCCGCTGGCGCGGGTGGCGCTGGCCGACCGCGTCGCCGCGCTGGCGGCCTAAGGCCGAGCTTCGGCGCGGGCCGCTGGCTCGGTTTCGATCGTCCGCCGGCCCTCTTTCGGGGGCGGACCGGGGACGGGCCTGCCTCCGGCCTGAGGGACCAGGCCGCGAGCAATCGGGCCGGCGATAAGCCGCTCCAGCTGCCGTGCCTGTCGGATCCAAGGGTCCATCGGGGATGCCAACCGGCCGGATATTGCTCCGGCGGCCTGACCCTGGCGCCGGGCCCGCCCTTCCGCTAGACCGGGCCGGACAGGAACGAAGCGCGAATCCGAAGCCCATGCCGGACGACATCAAGGCTCCCCCCGCCCCCGGGCCGGAGGGCGGCGCCACCCGAGACACCCGCCTCGCCGATGCGCTCTCCGAGCGCTACCTGGCCTATGCCATGTCCACCATCATGGCGCGCAGCCTGCCGGATGTGCGGGACGGGCTGAAGCCGGTGCATCGCCGCCTGCTCTGGGCCATGCACCAGCTCAAGCTGGACCCGGATGCGGGCTTCAAGAAATGCGCCCGCATCGTCGGCGACGTGATGGGCAAATACCATCCGCATGGCGATGCCGCGATCTACGACGCCATGGTGCGCCTGGCCCAGGATTTCGCCGCCCGCTATCCGCTGGTGGAAGGCCAGGGCAATTTCGGCAATATCGACGGCGATAACGCCGCGGCCATGCGCTACACTGAGGCCCGCCTCACCGAGGTGGCGCAGGCCATGCTCGCCGGCATCGACGACGACACCGTCGATTTCCGCGCCACCTATGATGGGGAGGAGCAGGAGCCGGTGGTGCTGCCGGCCGCCTTCCCGAACCTGCTGGCCAATGGCGCCAACGGCATCGCCGTCGGCATGGCGACCAGCATCCCGCCGCACAATGCCGGGGAGCTCTGCGCCGCGGCCCTGGCGCAGCTCGAGGTGTTCCGGGCGCAGAAGCTGACGCTGGAACAGGTGAAGCTGCGGCCGGGCGAGGCCGGCAGCCTGCTGGGCGGCGCGCCGCACCCGGCGCGGGCCGAGTTCCTCGACGCGTCGCTGGCGCCGATGCTGGCCGTGGTGAAGGGCCCGGACTTCCCCACCGGCGGCGTGCTGGTGGAGCCGCCTGAGGCGATCCGCGAGGCCTACCGCACCGGCCGCGGCGGGTTCCGGGTGCGCGCCAGATGGGAGCAGGAGGCGCAGAAGAACGGCACCTGGCGGATCGTCGTCACCGAGATTCCCTACCAGGTGCAGAAGGCGAAGCTGATCGAACAGATCGCCGCGCTGCTGGAGGAGAAGAAGCTGCCCCTGCTGGGCGATGTGCGGGACGAGAGCACCGACGTTGTGCGCCTGGTGCTGGAGCCGAAGAGCCGCAACATCGACCCGGCCATGCTGATGGAGACGCTGTTCCGAGCGACCGGGCTGGAGGCGCGCATCCCGCTCAACATGAACGTGCTGGATGCCGACCGCACGCCGCGGGTGATGGGCCTGCCGGAGGTGCTGTGGAGCTGGCTGGAGCACCGGCACGAGGTGCTGGTCCGCCGCACCGAGCACCGGCTGGCGGCGATCGCCCGGCGGCTCGAGATCCTCGACGGCTACCTCATCGTCTATCTCAACCTCGATGAGGTGATCCGCATCGTGCGGGAGGAGGACAAGCCGAAGGAGGCCCTGATGGCCGCCTTCGGCCTGACCGAGATCCAGGCCAACGCCATCCTCGACATGCGGCTGCGCGCCCTGCGCAAGCTGGAGGAGATGGAGATCCGCAAGGAGCACAAGAAGCTCAGCGCGGAGCAGAAGAGCCTGCAGGGGCTGATGAAGTCCGAGGCGAAGCGCTGGGACGCGATCGGCGCCGAGCTGGAGGCGATGCAGGCGAAATTCGGCGCCGGCGCCCTGGTGAAGGGCGTGGCGGCGGATGCTCATCCCTGGGTGCGGGACCCCTATGCCCGCCGTACCGTCACCGGCGCGGCGCTGCCCGCGGTGGTGGTGGACGAGAACGCCTTCCTTGAGCGCGAGCCGATCACCGTCATCCTCTCCGAAAAGGGCTGGATCCGGGCGCAGAAGGGCCACATCCCCGAAGATGCTGAGTTGCGCTTCAAGGAGGGCGACAGCCTGCACACCTGGGTGCATGCCCAGACCACGGACCGACTCGTGCTCTTCGCTACCAACGGCAAGGCCTACACGCTGAAGGCGGAGGCCATCCCGCGCGGCCGCGGCGATGGCCAGCCGGTGCGGCTGATGGTGGATCTCACCAACGAGGACGCCGTGCTTTCCCTGCACGTCCACCGGGAGGGGGAGCGCTTCCTGGTCGCCTCCCAGGACGGAAGGGGCTTTGTGGTGAAGGGAGAGGACCTGCTGGCGGAAAAGCGCACCGGCAAGCAGGTGCTGGTGCCGGAGGCGGGCAAGGAGGCGCTGCTCTGCGTCCCGGCGGAGGGCGACACCGTCGCGGTGATCGGCGAGAACCGCAAGCTGCTGCTCTTCCCGCTGGACCAGGTGCCGGAGATGGCGCGCGGCCGCGGCGTGCAACTGCAATCCTACAAGGAGGGCGGGCTCGCCGACGCCAAGGTGTTCACCCGCAAGGAGGGGCTGAGCTGGCGCCTCGGCGACAGGGTGCGGGTGGAGACCGACCTAGCGCCCTGGCGCGGCAACCGGGCCGGGGCGGGGCGGCTGCCGCCCAACGGCTTCCCGCGGAGCAACCGCTTCGGCGAGTGACCGGCCGGCCCTCGCGGCGGGCCCCTGCATGGGGCCGGTCCGGGTCGCGGGCGGTTCGGGGGGCGTAGCGCGGTCCGCCAGGGCATGGCGACCGCGGCCGCCCTTCAGCTGTTCAGGAGGCAGTGCCCGGCATGGGCTGCCCCGGCAGCATGCGCAGATACCAGGCGGCACCCTGTCGGGCGGCCGAGCGGTGCAGCAGCTCCGCCGTCCGCTCCAGGGACAAGGCATCGCGCAGCAGGGCATCGGCATCGGCCCCGCAGCTCATGAGCGTTCTGAGGCGTCTCAATTCTGCGGCTTTGACGAGAAGTTCGTCGATCATCTTCGCGTTCATGGACTGCCACATACACCTGTGGATTGCGCGGGGAAGGCCAGGCCCGACCTCGGCGGGTTAACTTTACCGCGAGCGTTTCGGTCGGATCCGGCGCCGGCAGAGGGCGTGGCCTCGTTCGGCCCATCGCCCGGTCCCAGCCGCCGCACTGCGCTTCCTGCAGCGCCGCGTCGGCGTTGCGGAGCAGGACGGTGAGCGCACCACGGCGCCGATGGCGACCGTCACAGCCAACGCGCCCCGCTGCGCCGGGCATAAAGCCCAGCGACGGCGCGCTCGAATTAAACACGAAGACAGGGACTTCCGGCCCGCTTCAGCGGCAGACATCATCCCGCTGGCGGAGACTGGCGGCCAGCCTCTCCGCCACGTCGCGGAGCATGACATCGCCGGCCTCATGGCCGCAGCTGCCCCCGGTCCGCTTGAAACTACCGCTGTCGAACAGCGGCACCGTGGAGGAGGGCGTCGCGCCGCCCGGCCAGGCCGCCGGGGGAGGAAACGGAGCTGGAAAAGTTACCTGCCGGGCCGGATCACCGGGCGCCACGGCCCGCACAACCTTAGCGCGCTCCCGGCGATTTTATGATCACGCCATGGCTTGCAGAAGGCCAGCCGATAAGGTTGCCATTCATGATGGCTTCAGCAGGAGAACGCCGGTGCCACCTTCACGCCCTGCCTCGAGGGCGCCCGAAAATCGGCCTGATCGCCGGCCTGCCGGGACGCTCGCTGCGCGTCCCGCGCCCCGGCGGCGCAGGCCCGTGGCAGGCCGTGCATGCGTCCCGAGCTGACGCTCCCGATACCCTCCTTGGCGCAGGAGGCCGCGCACCCTTTCCTCGCCGGCGGCGGCGAAATGGGGGCGCTGATGCGGCGGCACGACTGGGCTGCGACATCCCTCGGCCCTCCCGGCTCCTGGCCCCAGAGCCTGAAGACCGCCGTCCGCATCATGCTGACCTCGCGCCAGCCGATCTGGATCGGCTGGGGAAAGGATTTGGTCTTCCTCTACAACGATCCCTACAAGGCGATCATCGGCGGTAAGCATCCCTGGGCGCTGGGCCGGCCCACCGCCGAGGTCTGGCAGGAGATCTGGGACGATATCGGCCCGCTGCTCGCCACCGCGCTGACTGGCGACGAAGGCACCTATGTGGAGAAGCAGCTCCTCGTCATGGAGCGCCACGGCTATCCGGAGGAGACCTACTACACCTTCTCCTACAGCCCGGTGCCGAAGGACGGGCCGGGCACCGGCGGCATCATCTGCGCCAATACCGAGGACACCCAACGCGTCATCGGCGAGCGCCAACTCGCCCTGCTGCGGGACCTTGCCGCCAACACCGCCGATGCGCGGAACTGGCGGCAGGTCTGCGAACGGGCAGCCGCCACCCTCGCCGGCAACCCGCGCGACCTGCCCTTTGCCCTGCTCTACATGGCGGTGCCGGACGGGGAGAGCCTCTCCCTCCTCGGCACCGCGGGCATCACCGTCGGGCACCCGGCTGCGCCCGCCCGCCTGCCGCTCGCCGGCGGCGACTCGCCCTGGCCGGTCGCCGAGGTGCTGCGCCAGCCGGAGCTGCGCCTGGTCCCGGACCTGTCGGCCCGGTTCGGCTTCGGCTTGCCGGCCGGCGCCTGGCCGCGACCGCCCACCCAGGCCGTCCTGCTGCCCATTGCCACCGCCGGGGCGACAGGGCGGGCCGGCTGCCTCGTCGTCGGGCTGAATCCCTTCCGCCTGTTTGACGAGGGCTACCGGCAATTCCTCGGCCTGGTCTCCGGCCAGGTCTCGGCCGCCATCGCCAATGCCGATGCCTATGAGGAGGAGCGGCGGCGGGCCGAGGCGCTGGCCGAGCTGGACCGCGCCAAGACCGCCTTCTTCTCCAATGTCAGCCACGAATTCCGCACGCCGCTGACGCTGATGCTCAGCCCGCTGGAAGAGGTGCTGGCCGAGGCGGCGCGGCTGGCGCCGGAGGATCGCAAGCGGGTGGAGGTGGCGCACCGCAACGCCCACCGCCTGCTGCGGCTGGTGAACAGCCTGCTGGATTTCTCCCGCGTCGAGGCCGGGCGCGCCCAGGCGCATTTCGTCCCGGTGGACCTTGCCGCCTTCACCGCCGAACTCGCCTCCTCCTTCCGCTCGCTCTGCGAGCGCGCCGGGCTGGCGCTGGAGGTGGATTGTCCGACTTTGCCAGCGCCGGTCCTCGTGGACCGCAGCATGTGGGAGACGATCGTCCTCAACCTGCTCTCCAACGCCTTCAAATTCACCTTCGAGGGCAGCATCGGCGTCTCGCTTCGCGCGGTGTCCGGCGCCACGGCGGCGCTGACGGTCCGCGACACCGGCACCGGCATCCCGGCCGCGGCCCTGCCGCGGATCTTCGAGCGCTTCCACCGTGTGGAGGGCGCCAGGGGCCGCAGCTTCGAGGGCAGCGGCATCGGCCTGGCGCTGGTGCGGGAGCTGGTGCGGCTGCATGGCGGCGAGATCGCGGTGGAGAGCCGTCCGGGCGAGGGCAGCGCCTTCACCGTGACGCTGCCCTTCGGGGTCGGTCATCTGCCGGCTGCGGCCGCGCCCGCCCCGGCCTCGGGCCGCGCCGGGGCCTATGTCGAGGAGGCGCGCCGCTGGCTGCAGGGGGAGGCGGCGGAGGCGGAACGCCCGCTGCCGGCCGAGCGCCCCGAGGATCTCCTGCGGCTGCCCGCCCTGCCGGGCGGCGGGCGGGGCGGGTACGTGCTGCTGGCCGACGACAATGCCGATATGCGCGACTATGTCGGCCGGCTGCTGACCGATTTCGGTTATGCGGTGGCGGCGGTGGCGGATGGCGAGGCGGCGCTGGCGGCGGCGCGGCAGCGGCGGCCCGACCTCGTGCTCTCGGACGTGATGATGCCGCGCCTCGACGGCTTCGGCCTGCTGCGGGCGCTGCGGGCCGATCCCGGCCTGGCGGAAGTGCCGGTCATCCTCCTCTCCGCCCGGGCCGGTGAGGAAGCTGAGGTGGAGGGGCTGGATGCCGGCGCGGATGACTACCTGATCAAGCCCTTCTCCGCCCGCGAGCTGCTGGCCCGGGTCAGTGCCAATCTGTCGCTCGCTCGGATCCGCCGCGAGGCGGCGGAGGCGGTGCGCGCCCGCTCCGCCGAGCTTGAGGCCGTGCTGGCGACGGTCCCGGCCGGCGTCTGGTTCACCCGGGACGCCGAGGCGCGGGAGGTCTGGGGCAACCGCCGCGCCGCGGCGTTGCTCCACCTGCCGGAGGACGCCAATGCCTCCCTGGCGGCAGCGGTGTCGGAGCGCCCGAGCTTCCGCGCCTTCCGCGACGGGGTGGAGGCGGCAGTGGAGACCCTGCCGATCCAGCGCGCGGCACGCGGCGAGGAGGTGCGCGGCGACGAGCAGGAGATCCGCTTCGCCGACGGCTCCCCCTCCGTGGTGTTGCTGTGCCATGCGACGCCGCTGCGCGATGCGGCGGGCGAAGTGACGGGGGCGGTCTGCGCCGCAGTGGACATCACCGACCGCCGCCGGACGGAGGAGGCGCTGCGCGAGGAAACGCGCCGGCTGGAATTGCTCAACCGCACCGGAGAGGCGCTGGCCGCCGAACTCGACCTCAGCCGCGTGGTCCAGATGGTGACGGATGCCGCGACCGAGCTCTCCGGTGCGGCCTTCGGCGCCTTCTTCTACAACGTGCTGGACGAGCGCGGGGAGGCCTACACCCTCTATGCCCTGTCGGGCGCTCCGCGGGAGGCCTTCGACAATTTCCCGATGCCGCGCAATACCGAGGTCTTCGGGCCAACTTTTCGTGGCGAGGGCATCGTCCGGGTAGACGACATCACGCAGGACCCTCGCTACGGGCGTAACGCACCGAATCGCGGCATGCCGGAGGGGCATCTGCCGGTGCGGAGCTACCTGGCGGTGCCAGTCACCTCCCGGTCGGGCGGGGTGCTGGGCGGGCTGTTCTTCGGCCACCCGCGGCCGGGGATGTTCACCGAGCGGTCGGAGCGGCTGGTTGCCGGCATCGCCGTGCAGGCGGCGATCGCCATCGACAATGCCCGGCTCTATCAGGCTGCGCAGCGGGAGATTGCAGCGCGCGGCGCGGTGGAGGCGGCGCTCCGCAGCAGCGAGGCGCGGCTGCGCGACCTGCTGGCGACGCTCGACCTCGGCGCCTCCATGGCACGCGACCTGGCCGGTACCATTCTCTTCTGGTCGGAAGGCTGCGCCCGGCTCTATGGCTGGAGCGTGGCGGAGGCAACCGGCCGCGACGCCCATCTTCTGCTGCGCACCGTCTTCCCGATCCCGCGCGCAGAGATCGAGGCCAGGCTGGAGCGGGAGGGCGAGTGGGTCGGCGACCTTCGGCAGATCACCCGGAAGGGGACCGAGGTGGTCGTCGCGGCCCGCAAGATGCTGCGGCGCGATGCCGAGGGCCGGCCGGTGGCGGTGCTGGAATCCTTGACCGACGTGACCGCACAGCGCTTGGCCGAAGCGGCGCTGCGGGAGGCGCTGGAGGTCCGGGAGGCGCTGCTGCACGAGGTCAACCACCGGGTGAAGAACAGCCTCCAGCTCGTCTCTTCCTTGCTCTCCCTGCAGGCCTCCCGCTCCGCCGATCCGGAGTTGCAGATCGGGCTGGCGGAGGCGCGGGGGCGCATCGGCGTGGTCTCCCAGGTGCATCGGCGGCTCTATCAGTCCGGGACCCATGGCCGCATCGACGACCTCGGGACCTTCCTGCGGGAGCTGTGCGACGATACGGTCGCGGCGCTCGATCCGCGGGGGCGCATCCAGCTCGAATTCGAGTCCGAGGCGGCTCGCGGCGGCGGGGCGATGCGCGCGCCTGTGGACCGGGCGGTGCCGCTGGCGTTGGTCATCTCGGAACTGGTGACGAATGCGGTGAAATATGCCTTTCCAGAGGGCCAGGAGGGCACGGTGCAGGTCTCCCTGCGGCGATCGGAGGTGGAAGCGAGCATGCTGGTCATCTCGGTGCGGGATGACGGGGTCGGCCTGCCGGAAGGGTTCGACCCTGCGGCCTCCCGCGGGGTCGGCATGCGCATCGTGACAACCCTGGTCCGACAATTGCGTGGCCGGCTGGAGGTCCGTTCCGCCCCGCCGGAGGGCGGCACCGCCTTCGATGTCATCATGCCGCTGCCGGACTCCAGGGAAGACGGCGCCGGGGCAGGGGAGAGCGGGTCTTGATCGGCCGAGACAAGTTGATGCTGCTGATGATGGTGGCCGATGCGGGCGGGAACAGCGGCAATCCGCTCCGCATCCTGGTGATCGAGGACGAGGCGCTGGTCGCGCTGGAGATCGAATCCTTCCTCACCGCCGCGGGCCATATCGTGGTGGGCGTGGCGGCGGATGGCGGCAGCGCCGCGCGGCTGGCCCGGCAGGCCACCCCGCAGCCCGACCTTGCGCTGGTGGACATCAGGCTGGCGAACGGGTCCAGCGGGGTGCAGATCGCCGCCGATTTCGCCACGCTCGGCATTCCGGTGCTGTTCGTCACCGGCAATTGCCCGGGCACCGAGGACCGGAGCGTGGCGCTGGGCTGCCTGAGCAAGCCCTTCACGGAAGGCGAGCTGGTCGCCTCCGTCGCCGCGGCCGAGGCGGTGATGCGGGGGCGTCCTTTGCCGCGACGCCTGCCCTCCGGCCTACAGCTCTACGGCACCGGCTGAAGCGCGCCGCCCGGGCGGCACCCGCCCGGACCCTGGCCCTGCGGGGGCGGCCAAGCCCCCCGCCGGCAGCGCTGCGGCCTGCGGCGGCGCCGCGCCCGCTCAGCCCTTCGGCCAATAAGCCTCGGCCGTCGCCATGGAGGGCGGATCCACCACCTGCGGCACGCCCGATTTCCACTGCACGGTGACGAGCTGCGCATCCACCAGCCGGCCGCGCTCATCGTATTTCAGCCGCTTGCTGGGGAAGAACAGCGCCGGGCCCTCATTGCGGATGTCGAAGCCGCGGATCGCCTCCGCCACCTTCTTCCGGTCGGGGGAGGCGGCGCGCTCCATCGCCTCCCGCAGGATCATCATGTGCGCATAGGGGAAGATGCTGTCATGGCCCATCCAGGGCTCCTTGGTGCGCTCCTTGAAGCGGGCGACCAGCGCGTCCTGCTCCTTGCCCGGCCAATTCGCCATGCAGACCATCAGCCCTTCCAGGATCTGCGGGCTCGTCAGCTGCACCAGCTCCGGCACTGCCATGTGGCCGCCATTGCCGATGGTCGGCAGCTTCGCCTGGCCGAGGCCATATTCGTTCAGCTTCTCCACCAGCAGCTTGTCGTCCGGGACGTTGGTGGCGATCAGCAGCAGGAAGTCCGGCCGTGCGCTGCGCACCTTCTGGATCAGCGGCGTGGCGTCCGAGAGCGGCGGAGTGAAGGTCTCGTCCACCACGATGCGCAGCCCGTATTTCGCCGCCTCCGTCGCCCGTACTGGCTTCACGAAGCTCTGCGGCGAGGCGGTGCTGTCCGAGATCAGGCCGACCCGCGTCGGCTTCTTGCCGGTTGCCCGCTCCGCAAGCTGCATCAGCGTCGGCAGGATGGCGATGGCCTGGTTGTCGTTGGTCGGCGAGGACTGGAAGATGTAGCGGAAGCCGCGGCTCGTCAGGCTGTCGGCGTAGGAGAGGGTCAGCCAGGGGATCTCGGCGCGCTCCGTCACCTCCGTCACCGCCAGGGTGAAGCTGCTGAGCCAGGCGCCGGTGCCGCCGACCAGGTCCGGCTCCTGCGCCACCAGGCGCTGGGCGGCGTTCTTCGCCTTCTCCGTGCTGTCGCCGGCATCGTAGATGACGAGCTTCATCTTCGCCCCGCCCAGGGCGCGGACGCCGCCGGAGGCGTTGATGTCGTCGATCGCCATCTCCGCGCCCATCTTCATCAGCAGCCCCTGGCGCGCCCAGGGGCCGGAGATCGGTGCCAGCAATGCGACCTTCACCTCGGACGGCGCCTGGGCGCGGGCGCGGCGGACGCCGCCGAGCGTCGCGGCCCCGGCGCCGAGCGCCAGGGCGTCGCGGCGGGTGATGTTGCCTGTCATGTCGTTCCCTCCCCGGTGGATGGTCATCCGTCCTCGCCGATCCCGAGATAGGAGCGGCGCACGCGGTCGTCGCTGAGCAGCGTCTGGTAGGGCCCTTCCAGCACGATGCGGCCGGTCTCCAGCACATACCCGCGGTCGGCCAGCTCCAGCGCCTCCGCCACGCGCTGCTCCACCAGCAGGATGGTCAGCCCGGCCTCCCGGTGGATCTGCGAGATGCGGTCGAAGATCATGTCGGCCACCGCCGGGGCTAGGCCCATGGAGGGCTCGTCCAGCATCAGCAGCCGCGGCGCGCTGGCCAGGCCGCGGGCGATGGCCAGCATCTGCTGCTCTCCGCCCGAGAGGGTGCCGGCGAGCTGGCTTTCCCGCTGCGCCAGGATGGGGAAGAGGGCGTGGATGCGTTCCAGCGTCTCCGCCCAGCGCTGCCGCCCGGCCTCGGGATAGGCTCCCATCTCGATATTCTCGCGCACCGTCAGGCCCTTGAAGACCTGGCGGCCTTCCGGGACATGAGCGATGCCGAG
>NZ_JAMZIK010000083.1 GCF_024178315.1 Siccirubricoccus soli
TCCGCCCGAGAGGGTGCCGGCGAGCTGGCTTTCCCGCTGCGCCAGGATGGGGAAGAGGGCGTGGATGCGTTCCAGCGTCTCCGCCCAGCGCTGCCGCCCGGCCTCGGGATAGGCTCCCATCTCGATATTCTCGCGCACCGTCAGGCCCTTGAAGACCTGGCGGCCTTCCGGGACATGAGCGATGCCGAGATGCGCCCGGGCGGCGGCCGGCCGAGCCAGCAGATCCCCCCCGGCGAAGCGGATGCCACCGGCCTGGGCCGGGACGATGCCGGAGATGGCCTTGAACAGCGTGGACTTCCCCGCGCCGTTCGGGCCGACCACGGTGACGAACTGCCCTTCCTCCACCCGAAGCGAGACGCCGGAGAGAGCGCGGAGGCCGCCATAGGCGACGGAAAGTCCGGTTATGTCGAGCATGTCTTCGCCAGCCATTTGCGGCCCAGATAGGCCTCGATCACCGCCGCATCCTCCACCACCTGGCGCGGCGCGCCCTCCGCCAGCTTGCGGCCGCGGTCGATGACCACGAAGCGGTCGGCGAGCTTCAGCATGGCATGCATGGTGTGCTCGATGATGACGATGGTCATGCCCTCGTCGCGCAGGCGGTGCAGCACCGCCAGCACCTCCTCGCATTCCTCGCGGCCGAGGCCGGCCAGGGTCTCGTCCAGCAGCAGGATGCGCGGCTGGCCGGCGAGGGCACGGGCCAGCTCCATCAGCCGGAGGCCCTTGTTGGTGAGCTGCCCGGCCGGCCGCGCCGCCTGGGCGGAAAGGCCGACGCGGAACAGCGCATCCTCCGCCGCCGCCGTGGCCGCGGTGCCGGTCAGCCCGGCGCCGTAGGCGCCGATGAGGACGTTGTCGAGCAAGGGCAGGCGGGGAAAGCTGCGCACCACCTGGAAGGTCCGGCCCACCCCCATGCGGCAGATGGCGTGCAGCTTGCGGCCGGTGATCCTTTCGCCATCCAGCCAGGCGGTGCCGGCATCCGCGGGCAGCACGCCGTTCACCAGGTTGAACAGCGTGGTCTTGCCGGCGCCGTTCGGGCCGATGATGCCGAGGATCTCGCCCGGCATGACCTCGAAGGAGACGTCATCCACCGCGCGCAGCCCGCCGAAGCTCTTGCCGATGCCCTCGACGCGCAGCAGCGGGCCCTTGCCAGGCGGCGGGATGCGGAGCGGCGCCGGGGCGCGCAAGGGCGGCGGCGGCGGCACGGCGGGGCGGGCGAAGCGGTCCCGCAGCGTCCAGAACACGCCCTCCGGCGCCAGCAGCATCACGCCGATGATGGCGACCCCATAGACCACCCCCTGGATGCCAGGGATGATGTTGCCGAGCTCGGCATGCAGCGTCTCCGCCAGCGGGATCAGCACCGCGGCGCCGACCAGCGGCCCCCAGACGGTGCCGACGCCGCCGAACAGCGCAACCGTCAGCGCCTGGGCCGAGGTGAGCATGCCGAACACCGCTTCCGGCGTGACCACCAGCAGGATGCAGGCATAGAGTCCGCCGGCCGCGGCGGCGATACCGCCGCTGAGCACCAGCGCCAGCATCTTCCATTGCCGCAGATTGACGCCGGAGGCCTCGGCCGCCAGCTCGTTCTGCCGGATCGCCATCAACGTCAGGCCGAAGCGGGAATTCTCGACCGCGAGGGAGATGCCGAAGGCCAGGACGAGCAGCCCGACCGCCACCCAGGTGAAGCCGCGCGGATCGGTGAATTGCAGCCAGAGCAGCGGTTCTTCCCGCTTCATCGGCAGCGAGACTTCCTGCCAGCCGAGGAACTGGGCGACATAGAGCAGCACCAGCGGGAAGGCGAGCATGGAGAGGGCGAAATAATGCCCGCGCAGCCGGAAGGTCGGCAGCCCGATGAACACCGCAGCGATGGCGCCGAGCAGCGCGCCGAGTGGGATACCGAGCCAGGGCGTCAGCCCCCAGCCGCCCATGCCGTGGGCGACGGTGAAGGCGCCGATGCCGAAGAACACCGCATGGCCGAAGCTGATGAGCCCGACATAGCCGGAGAAGAGGTTCCAGGAGAGCCCCATCACCGCCCAGATCGGCACCAGGGTCAGCATGAGCTGGTAGTAGCTGTTGGTGACGAAGCCGGAGAGCAGCAGATAGGCCGCCAGCAGCGCGGCGAAGACGAAGGCGTCGCGACGGAGGCGGGGGAGGGCGCCGGGTCTCATGCCGCCCTCCTCACGCCCGGTCCGCCGAGCGGCCGAACAGGCCCTGCGGCCTGAGCACCACGATCAGCAGGAAGACCACGAAGATCGTCGCGTTCTGCAACTGCGGCGGCAGCGCCAGCGCCGAGAATTGCTGCACGAAGCCGATGGTGACGCCGCCCCAGAAGGCGCCGAGCAGGCTGCCCATGCCGCCCAGCACCACGCCGGCATACATGATGACGACGAAGTCGAGTCCCATGAAGGGCGTGAAGGAGAGGTAGCTGGCGACCAGCCCGCCGGCGATGGCGGTGACGCCGCTGCCGAGCGCGAAGGCGACACGATGCGCCCGGTCCACATCGATGCCCATATAGGTCGCGGCCGTCGGGTTGTCCGCCGCCGCCCTGAGCGCCCGGCCGAGCCGCGTGCGGTCCAACAGCAGCCAGAGGCCGATGACCGTGGCGATGGAGAGCAGGCAGGCGATCAACCGCGCCTTGTTGAGGAAGATGGTGGTGTCGCCGATGCCGATCTCGATCAGCCAGGCAGAGGAGGAGAGCGGCGTCGTCACCGCCCGCGGGGTGGAGCCGAACAGGATCTGGCCGCCATTCTGCAGGATCAGCGCCACGCCCAGGGTGACGATGAGCTGGCCGAAATGCCCCTCATCCAGGCTGCCGGCGGTGCGCAGGCCGGAGAGCCGGGCAAGCAGGAAGCGGTGCAGCACCCAGCCCAGGGCGAAGACGATGGGCCCGGCCAGCACCGCGGCAACGAAGGGCCCCGCGGCGGGGCCGAGGAAGGCCAGCACGCCCCAGCCCGCCACCAGGTAGAAGGCGGCATAGGCGCCCAGCATCAGCAGGTCGCCCTGGGCGAAATTCACGACGCGCATGATGCCGAAGATCAGGCTGAGCCCGACGCACATCAGCCCGTAGATGCAGCCGATGACGAGGCCCGCGACGCAGGCATTCAGCGTGTTCTCGAGCAGGATCAGCGCGTCCATGGCGCGCGCCTTCCCTGCCGCAGGACCCAGCCATGCAGCATGCTTGATACGTTTCCCGTCGCCGCCTGCTTGGTGCCGGCCGCTTTCGGAACCGATCCTGACAGGGTTTCAGGTGGCGCAACAGGGGGTGACGGCGGTCCCCGGTTCCGGCAGCCTTTGGGACAACGACCAGAGGGGGAAGCGAGCGATGTTGATCGGGTTCAACCTGCCGGTCAGCGGCCCGATGGCGGCGCCGGCGACGATGCAGCGCATGGCCCAGCTCGGCGAGCGGCTGGGCTTCGACTACCTGACCCTGACCGACCATGTGGTGCTGCCGGATACCAGCGTACCCGGCTATCCCTATTCGGAGAGCGGCGCCTTCTACTCCCCCGACCCCGGCCGGCGGCACGAGCAGTTGACCGCCGCCGCCTGGGTGGCGGCGAAGACGGAGCGCATCCGCCTGGTGCTGGCGGTGCTGGTGGTGCCGCACCGGCCGGCGGTGCTGACGGCGAAGATGCTGGCGACCATCGACGTGCTCTCCGGCGGCCGGCTGACGGTGGGTGTCGGCGCCGGCTGGCTGCAGCCGGAACTGGAGACGGTGGCGGTGACCCCCTTCGCCGAGCGCGGGGCGGTGACGGACGAGTATCTGGACGCCTTCCGCCTGCTCTGGACGCAGGAGAAGCCGGCGATCGCGGGCAAGTATGTCCGCTACCAGGATCTGGTCTTCGACCCGAAGCCCGTCCAGCGGCCGCACCCGCCGATCTGGGTGGGGGGCGAGAGCGGGCCCTCCATGCGCCGGGCCGCGAGGGTGAGCGATGCCTGGTACCCGATCGGCAGCAACAACGCGCACCTGCTGGACACGCTGCCGCGGCTGGAGGCGGGGATCGCCAAGCTGCGCAAGCTGGCGGCGGCGGCCGGGCGGGACCCGGCCTCGGTCGGCGTGGTGTACCGGGTGAAGCGCCACGGGCAGGAGGCACCGCCAGCCAGCGACGGCAATCGGCGCCTCTTCACCGGCAGCATCGACCAGGTGCTGCGGGACATCGAGGCGCTACGGAAGATCGGCGTCACCGGCCTCGACTTCGACTTCGAGGGCCAGGATGCCGACCTCGCCGCCGAGCAGATGGAGCGCTTCAAGGGCGAGGTGCTGGACAGGGTCGACAGGTAGGACCTGCCCGACCTGACTTCAGGGGTTCCGCCGATCCTTCGGCCCTGAGGGGGGCACCCCCCCCCCCGCGGCCGCCTATTCCGCCCGGATCCCAAGCTGCTGGATCAAGGGCCGGAACAGCGTCCACAAGCCACGCAGCTGGGCGCCGAACGCCTCCGGCCCCTGCGGGTCGACCTCCACGCCGATGCTGGCGAAGCGCTCGCGCAACTCGGCGGTGGCGAGGCCGGCCTTCACCTCCTGGAACAGCCGGTCGATGATCGGCCGCGGCGTGCCGGCCGCCACCATCAGCCCGTTCCAGCCGCCGATGTCGTAGCCCGGCACATCCGCCGCCTCGGCCAATGGCGGCACGCCGGGCATCAGCGCGCTGGGCCGCGCCAGGCTCTGCCCCAGCACCCGCAGGCTGCCGTCGCGGACCAGGGCGTTGGCCGCCGCCGGCGTATCGATGGCGTAGTCCACCTGCCCCGCCAGCAGCGCCGAAAGCGCCGGCCCGCTGCCCTGGAAGGGCACGTGCAGCGCCTCGATCCCCGCCTTGGCGTTGAATACCGCGGTGAGAAGGTGCTGCGCGCCGCCGATGCCGGAGGAGGGGTAGGTGTACTTCCCCGGATTGGCCTTCAGCAGCCGGACGAAGCTGCGCGCATCGGTGGCGGGGAAGCCCGGCTTCACCAGCAGCATGTAGGGCGCGGCGCCGAAGGAGACGACCGGCGCCAGCTCCTTCTCCACGTCATAGGGCGTGCGGTTCACCAGCGGCGCGAAGGTGATCGGCCCCATCGAGGCGGAGAGCAGCAGATGCCCGTCGGCCGGGCCCTTGGCGACGAGATCCGTGCCGATCATCCCGCCGGCGCCCGGGCGGTTCTCCGGCACCACGGGCTGGCCCAGCGGCCCGCTCAGCACATTCGCGATGAGACGCCCGATCACATCCGTCGCCTGGCCCGGCGGCCAGGGAATGAGCATGCGCAGCGGCTTGAACGGCCAGGGCTGGGCAGCAGCCTGGCGGGCAGTGAGCAGCGGCGCGACGGCCAGCGGCAGGGCGCGGCGGGTCAGCATGGACGTTCCTCCATATCTCGTTGCGGTGGATGCTGCCCCAGCCATGCCTGCGCGTCCAGGCAAGGGACCGGCAGGCCACGGCTTGACCGCAGGGCATATCCGGCGACGATAGGCCGCCAAGAACACCATGGGGGAAACGGCGATGAGCGACATCCGCATCCTGGCCAGCGGGCTCGGCTTTCCGGAGGGGCCGGTGGCGATGGCCGATGGCTCCATCATCCTGACGGAGATCAATGGCGGCTGGGTGACGCGCGTCGATGCGGACGGCAAGGTGACGCGCCTCGGCAAGCCGGGCGGCGGACCGAACGGGTTGGCGCGCGCCCCGGATGGCTCGCTCATCCTCTGCAACAATGGCGGCAGCAAGTACCTGCCGGGCAGCTTCATGGGCCAGGGCCCGTCCGACGACTACGAATACGGCTCGGTGGAGCGCGTCGATCCGCAGACCGGCGCCCGCACCCTGCTCTACAAGGAGGCGGGCGGCCACAAGCTCTCGGCGCCGAACGACCTGGTCTTCGACCGCCATGGCGGCTTCTACTTCACCGATCTCGGCAAGCGCTACCACACCTCGCGCGACCATGGCGGGCTGTACTACGCCATGCCGGACGGCTCCGCGGTGAAGGAGATCGCCTACCCGATCCTCAGCGCCAATGGCGTCGGCCTCTCGCCGGATGAGAAGACCGTCTATGTCGCGGATACCGAGCCGGCGCGGCTCTGGGCCTTCGATATCGAAAGCCCGGGCGTCTTGAAGAAGCAGCCCTTCCCCTCGCCGCATGGCGGGCGCTTCCTCGGCGCCGCGCCGGGTTTTTCCAGGTTTGACAGCCTGGCGGTGACGGCCTCCGGGAACATCTGCGTCGCCACGCTGGTGACCGGCAAGATCACCGTCTTCGCGCCGGATGGCCGCATTCTGGACCAGGTGGCGATGCCGGATACCCATCCGACCAATATCTGCTTCGGTGGCGACGACATGCGCACCGCGACCATCACGCTTTCGGGCGAGGGCAAGCTCGGCCAGATGCGCTGGTCGGAGCCGGGGCTGAAGCTGAATTACCAGCGATAGGGCCGCGCCATGAACGCCTTCCACAAGCTGCGCGACCGGATCGCGGTCGTCGGCGTCGGCAACACCGCCTACGGCAACTTCCCGCATACCGACGATTACGGCCTGGGCGCAGAGGCCTTCCGCCGCGCCATCGCGGATTGCGGGCTGGACAAGAACAAGGTGGATGGGCTGGCCGTCTGCCGGGTGCCCTATTACGCGCGGATGGGCGAGATCCTCGGCCTGGCGCCGCGCTGGACGGTGCAGTTCCCGCCGCATGGCCGGATGTCGGCGATGGCGATCATCGAGGCGGCGGCGGCGCTGGATGCCGGGCTGTGCGACTACGCCGCGCTGATCTACGCCAATATCGGCCGATCACGCCGGCTGAATTATGGCGGCGAGGAAAGCCCGGGCGTCTGGGACCCCTTCGGATTCACCTCCCCCGGCGCGGCGCATGCGCTGATGTTCCAGCGCCACCGCGCGCTCTATGGCACCACCACGCGGCAGCTTGCGGAGGTGTCCGTTGCCTTCCGCCACCATGCGGGCCTCAACCCGGATGCGGTGATGAAGCAGCCCATCACCATCGAGGACCATGAGGCGGCGCGGCCGATCACCGAGCCTTTGCGGCTGCTGGATTACTGCCTGATCAATGACGGCGCCGTCTGCCTGATCCTGACGACGAAGGAGCGCGCCCGCGACCTGAAGCAAAAGCCCGTGCTGATCTCCGGCTTCGGTGCGCGGGAAGCTTACAGGCAGAGCTCCATCGCCAATTTCGACCTGAACTTCTGGTATGACGAGGTGCGCGACGTGGCGGTGCAGACCTACGGCATGGCCGGCGTCGGGCCACAGGATGTCGATGCGCTGATGTGCTACGACAATTTCTCCCCGACCGTGCTGTTCAGCCTGGAAGGACTCGGCTTCTGCGGCCAGGGCGAGAGCGGCGCCTTCGTCGAGGGCGGCACGCTCCGGCTCGGCGGCAGGCTGCCGACCAATACGGATGGCGGGCATCTCTCCTGCTCCTACATGCAGGGCTGGGCGCTGAATGTGGAGGCGGTGCGGCAGATCCGCGGCCAATGCGGCGAGCGCCAGGTGAAGGATGCCGAGGTGGTGCAGTTCGTCGCCGCCACCCCCTGCTCCCGCTCCATCATCTACACGCCCGGCTGAGGAGACGGCGGATGTCCACGATGAAGCCGCGCCCCCATATTGACCACATCAGCCGGGGCTTCTGGGAGGCTGCCCGCGAGGGCCGCCTGACGGTGCAGCGCTGCGACGATTGCGCGCACCAGCACTACCCGGGCGCGCCTATCTGCCCCAATTGCCTGTCCGACAAGCAGAGCTGGGCGCCGGCCTCCGGCCGCGGCACGCTGCTCTCCTGGGTGCGCTTCCACCGCGCCTATTGGGACGGGTTCCGCGACGACCTGCCCTACAATGTCATCCTGGTGGGGCTGGAGGAAGGGCCGCTGATGCTCAGCAACCTCATCGGCGCGGAGCCGGAGTCGCTGAAGATCGGCGATCCCTTGCAGGTCAGCTTCGAGGCGGTGGACGAGACCACCACCCTGCCGAAGTTCCGCCCGGCATGAGCGCGCTGCCGGGGCAATTGCCCGAGGATGCGCCGGGGCTGCTGGCCGGCATCCGCGTGGTGGAGGAGGCGGACGAGACGGCCGAGTATTGCGGGTTGCTGCTCGCCGGCCTCGGCGCCGAGGTGGTGAAGCTGGAGCCGCCCGAGGGCGCGCCGACCCGCCGCATCGGGCCGTTCCTCGGGGATGAGCCCGGGCCCGAACGTTCCCTGCATTTCTGGGCCTATAACCGCGGCAAGCGTTCCGTCATCGGCCGCGTGGAGACCACGGAGCTGCTGGCGGAGGCGGATATCCTGCTGACCTCCCGTCGCGACCTCGACGTGGCGGCGCTGCGGGCGAAGCATCCACGGCTGCTCATCGCGCGCATGACGCCCTTCGGCGACGATGGGCCGTGGAAGGACTTCAAGGGCAGCGACCTGATCCACCTCGCCCTCAGCGGCATCATGATGAACTGCGGCTACGACCCCGATCCGGCGCTGCGCTACGATTTGCCGCCGATCGCGCCGCAGCTCTGGCACGCCTACCACATCGCGGGGGAACAGCTTCTCGTCGGTATCCTCGCCGCGCTGATCCACCGGCTGCATACGGGGGAGGGCCAGGACCTCTCCTGCGCGGTGCATGAGGCGGCGTCGAAGAATCCCGAGCTGGACGTCATGTCCTGGGTGATGCGGCGGGCGCCGCTGTTCCGCATGACTTGCCGCCACGCCGGCGAGCACCCGACGCATACGCCCACCATCGGCCACACCAAGGATGGCCGCTGGTGCATCGCCACCGGCGTCTCGGTGCGGGACCAGGCGAATCTCGTGCCCTTCCTCGAAGGCTACGGGATGCAGGCCGACCTCGTGGCGCCGGGCAAGGATGCCGACCGCCATGCGCGGAACGTGCCGGGCTCGGCCGGGCCGAACGAGAAGGCGGCGCATATCCTGGAAGTCATCCAGCGCTTCATGCGCGCCCATACCTATATGGACCTGCCCTGGCGGGAGGCGCAGGCCGCCGGGCTGCTCTGGGCGCCGCTGCGCAAGCCGCATGAGAATGTGGCGGATGCGCATTGGCAGGCCCGCGGCACCTTCGCGGAGGTCGCGCATCCTGAGCACGGGCGCAGCTTCAGCTACCCGGTCAGCCGCTGGCTCTCGACCGAGACGCGCTGGCTGCCCGGCAGCCGCGCGCCGCGGCTCGGTGAGCATGACGGGTATCGCTTCGCGCCGCGCGCCGCCAGCGTGCCGGCGCGGCCGCGCAGCGGCGCGGCGCCGAAGCTCTCCGCCCATGGCAAGGCGTTCCCGCTGCAGGGCGTGCGAATCTTCGACTTCTCCTGGTTCCTCGCCTCGGCCGGCGGTACGCGCCTGGCCGCGGCGCTCGGCGCCGATGTCATAAAGGTGGAGTGGAAGGAGAATCCCGACACCCGCCTCGCCGCCATGGCGCCGATTGGCGGCCGCGCCGCCCGCGATGCGGCGACAGCGCCGTTGCCGCCGGTCTCGGACCCCGACATGGGCGGACAGTTCAACAACAAGAATGCCGGCAAGCGCGGCCTCTCGCTCAACATCCGCCACCCGAAGGGCCTCGAGATCGCGCGGCGCATGATCGCGCAATCCGACATCGTGGCGGAGGGCTTCTCCCCCGGCGTGTTGCAACGCCTCGGCCTCGGCTACGAGGCGCTGAAGGCGATCCGGCCGGACATCATCTATGTGCAGCAGAGCGGCATGGGCGCGATCGGCCGCTATGGCCGCTTCCGTACCATCGGCCCGGTCGCCGCCGCCTTCGCCGGTACGGCGGAGATGTCCGGCCTGCCGGAGCCCGCCATGCCGGCCGGCTGGGGCTATTCCTACCTCGACTGGATCGGCGCCTATGGCTTCTGCATGGCCATTCTCGGCGCCGTCTTCCATCGGGATCGCACCGGGCGCGGCCAGTGGATCGACAGCTCGCAATGCGAATCCGGCATCATGCTCGGCGCCGTGCCAGTGCTGGACCATGCGGCGAATGGCCGGATCTGGACGCGCATCGGCAACCGCTCCCCCTACAAGCCGGCGGCGCCGCATGGCGCCTTCCGCTGCGCGGGGGAGGATCGCTGGCTCGCCATCGCCTGCTTCACCGAGGCCGAGTGGCATTCCCTGGCGCGCCTCGCCGGCCGCGCGGATTGGCTGGAGGACCCACGCTTCGCGTCCCTCGCCGCGCGGCTGCTGCATCAGGATGCGCTGGAGGACGCCGTCTCCCAATGGACGGCGACGCAGGAGGCGCATGCCGCCATGCTGGCCCTGCAAGCGGCCGGCGTGCCGGCCGGGGTGTGCCAGAATGCCGAGGATCGCTGCGACCGCGACCCGCAGCTCGCCGCGCTGGGCTGGCTGACCGAGATCGAGGGCACCAAGATCGGCCGCTGGCCGGTCACGGAACTGCCCGCGGTGAAGCTTTCCGCCACGCCCGGCCATGCCGCCGGCATTACCGGCCGCGGGGCGCCGGGCTATGGCGAGGACAATGAGCGCCTGCTAGGGGAGATGCTGGGCTACAGCAAGGCCGAGGTGGCGGCGCTGGCCGAGGAGGGCGTGATCTGATCTTCGTCGGCGATATCCACCGCCGCTGGGAGCATGTGGAGCGGGGCCTCGCCCGCCTGGATCGCCCGCCCGAGGATGTGGTGCTGCTGGGTGACATGGAATGCCATGCGCCGCTGGACACGCTGGTGGCGCCCATCCTTGCCGCCGGCGCGCGGCTGCACTGGATCCATGGCAACCACGATGCCGATGGCGGCCCGGGCATGTGGGCCAACCTTGCCGATCCGGCGCTGAACCCCATCACCGCCGCGGGCGCACTGCATGGGCGGGTGGCGCGGATCGGCGGCCTGCGCGTGGCGGGGCTCGGCGGCACCTTCCGCGCGAGGGTCTGGCTGCCGCCGGCGCCGCCACGGCTGCAGGCGCGAGCGGAGCTCGACGACGACATCACGTCCCTCGGCCCGGAATGGCGGGAGGATGCGCGCGCCACGCTGCGCGCCTCGCTCGCCACCCTGGCGATCTGGCCAGAGGATGTGGCGGCGCTGGCGGCGCAGCGGGCCGATATCCTGGTGACGCATGAGGCGCCGAGCAGCCACCCTGCCGGCCTCACGGTCATCGAGGCGCTGGCGCGCGACATGGGCGCCAGGCTGATCGTGCATGGCCATCACCATATCGGCTACCGCGCCCGCGCCGCGGACGGGCTTGAGGTGCAGGGTGTCGGCGCCGCCTGGGGCATCGACCGACACGGGGTGACGCACTGGGCGGGCGAGGCGGAGCGGTGGCTCGGTCGGAAGCCGGCGGGGTGGGAATTCGCCGACTGAAGCGGGGCGGCTGCGGCAGCGTCGGATCCGGCAAGCATCCCGTTCGGGGTGCAGCCCGTGGCCCGGGTGGCGGCGTCGGCGGCGCGGTCCTGCAGACCGGCGCCGGCGCCGGCGCCGGCGCCGGCGCAGACGACGCGGCCGGCGTCGATCGGCACCGCACAGCGGATGTCGTCGCGCTTGCCGATGCGGTCGAAGCGAGCGCTACTTCCTCCTTGAACGGCTAGCCCTGGGCGTTCACCAGCGGCGCATTCATGGCAACGAGGGCGACGCCCACCGGCACCTTGATCGGTCGCAAATCATCCGCGGCATTCCTCCATTTGTCGCGCTAGAGCTGATCGCGTTCAGATGGAATCATTTGAACGCGGGAAGATGCTCGCACAACAACGGCCTGGAGCATGCTGCGTGAGCGCAAGCGAACGCAGCATGCTCTAGCGATGGATGGCCGCGTCGAGAGGGGTCAGCCCGGGAGGATCTCCGCGGCGCGGTAGCCCTGGAAGAAGAGCAGGGCGCGGAGATCGGTATGGTCCACCCGCGCCCGCGCCGCCGCGGCCACCACCGGCTTGGCACGGAAGGCGACGCCGAGCCCGGCCGCCTGGATCATGGCGAGGTCGTTGGCGCCGTCGCCCACCGTCAGCGTCGCCGAGAGCGGCAGAGCAAGCTCGGCGGCCAGCCGCTTCAGCGTGGCCAGCTTGGCGTCGCGGTCGAGGATCGGCTCCCCCACCTTGCCGGTCAGCTTGCCATCCGCCACCAGCAGGGTGTTGGAGTAATGCGCATGGAAGCCGAGCTTGTCCGCCACCCGGCCGGTGAAGAAGGTGAAGCCGCCCGAGACGATGGCGCAATGCGCGCCATTGGCCCGCATGGTCGCCACCAGCGCGGCGGCGCCCGCCGTGACTTGCGTCTCCGCCCAGGTGCGCTCCAGCGCCTCGGTCGGGAGGCCGGCCAGCATGCCCACGCGCTCCACCAGCGCCTGGCGGAAATCCAGCTCCCCATTCATCGAGCGCCGGGTGATCTCGGCGATCCTTTCCTTCAAGCCGGCATAGGCGGCCAGCTCGTCCAGCGTCTCGCTGGTGACGATGGTGCTGTCCATGTCGGCCAGCAGCAGGGATTTGCGGCGGCCCTCGGCGGGCTGGGCGTAGAGATCGACGGGGGCGCCGGCGAGGGCGCGGCGCGCCACCGCCATCGCCTGGTCGGCGGCGAGGCCGGTGAAGGGCAGGTCCGCCGCCTCCCCGGGGGAGAGCCAGTCCGGCGTGCCGGGCAGGGCACCCAGCGCCTCCAGCGCGCTGCGGAGGCGGGCGAGGTCCGGTGCGGCAAGGCCGCCCGCGGGCGCGACGAGGGTCAGGATCTGGGACATGGCGCGGCGGATATGCCGGGGGGGCGGGCGTGACGCAACCGCTCGCTCTGCTGGTCGCCGGCCCGACCGCCAGCGGCAAATCCGCCCTCGCCCTGGCGATCGCCGAGCGCTTCGGCGGCACCGTCATCAATGCGGATTCGATGCAGCTCTACCGCGAGCTGCGGGTGCTGACGGCGCGGCCGACGCCGGAGGAGGAGGCAAGGGTGCCGCATCGCCTCTATGGGGTGCGGCCGGCGGCGGAGGCGGCGAGCGTCGCCTGGTGGCGGGAACGGGCGCTGGCGGAGATGGCGGCGGCGCGCTTTCCCATCCTCTGCGGCGGCACCGGGCTGTATTTCGCGGTGCTCCGCCAGGGCCTCTCGGCGCTTCCGTCGGTGCCGGGCTGGGCGCGGGAGGAGGCGCGCCGCCTGCTGGCGGCGGAGGGGCCGGCGGCGCTGCATGCCAGGCTGGATGCGGCCACCGCCGCCACGCTGCGGCCGAGCGACAGCCAGCGTATCGCCCGTGCCTATGAGGTGTGGCGCGGCACCGGGCGTGGCCTGGTGGAATGGCAGGAGGCGGCACCTCTTCACCCGCCGGCGCCCTACCGTTTCGCCGCCATCCTGCTGGATCCGCCGCGGGAGGCGCTGCGGACGGCGATCGCGCGCCGCTTCGACGCCATGCTGGCGGGCGGTGCGCTGGAGGAGGTGCGGGCGCTGGTCGCGCAGGGGCTGGACCCCGGCTTGCCGGCCATGCGGGCGCATGGGGTGCCGGAGCTGGCGGCGCATCTGGCCGGGCGGATGCGCCTGGAGGCGGCGCGAGAGCGGGCGGTGCTGAACACCGGCCAGTACACCAAGCGCCAAACCACTTGGTTCCGCCATCATCCCCTGGCCGATACGCAGGACATGCATATCATCCATGCTCGAATCGGGGGATTCGCGCAATTTCCGGAAAGCGAAATGGGCGAAATCTTCGCATTTGTTGAGGGGCGGCGTTGACGCCGTGCAGTTGGAGGTCTAACCGTCCTCTATCGCCGCGGCCCGGGTCCTCCCGGCGCGGCGATCTGTTTCAAGGAAACCGCCATGTCCAACACCCAGACCCGGAATGAGGCCCGCACCCTGACCGGTGCGGAGATCGTCCTGCAGGCGCTGAAGGACAATGGCGTAGAGGTCATCTTCGGCTATCCGGGCGGCGCCGTACTTCCGCTCTACGACGCGATCTTCCACCAGAACGCCATCCGCCACATCCTGGTGCGGCATGAGCAGGCGGCGGTGCATGCCGCGGAGGGCTATGCCCGCTCCACCGGGAAGGTGGGCGTGGTGCTGGTCACCTCCGGCCCCGGCGCGACCAATGCCGTGACTGGGCTGGTGGATGCGCTGATGGACAGCATCCCGGTGATCTGCCTGACCGGCCAGGTGCCGACGCATCTGATCGGCAACGACGCCTTCCAGGAGGCGGACACCACCGGCATCACCCGCCCCGCGACCAAGCACAACTACCTGGTGAAGGACATCACCAAGCTGGCCGGCACGGTGCACGAGGCCTTCTACGTGGCGAAATCCGGCCGGCCGGGCCCGGTGGTGATCGACCTGCCGAAGGACATCCTGATCGGCAAGGGCCCCTATACCGAGGCGCCGAAGACCGAGCACCGCAGCTACCGCCCGCAGACGGAGCCGGATCCGGCGCAGATCAAGGCGGCCGTGGCGCTGCTGAAGGGGGCGAAGCGGCCCATCCTCTATGCCGGCGGCGGCGTCATCAATGCGGGGCCGGAAGCGTCGCGGCTGCTGACGGAATTCGTTCGCCTCACCGGCATGCCCTGCACCAATACGCTGATGGGCCTCGGCGCTTTCCCGGCGAGCGACCCGCAATTCCTCGGCATGCTGGGGATGCACGGGACCTATGAGGCGAACCTCGCCATGCATGGCTGCGACGTCATGCTGAATATCGGCGCGCGCTTCGATGACCGGGTGACCGGGCGGCTGAACGCCTTCTCGCCCAACTCGAAGAAGATCCACGCGGACATCGACCCCTCCTCCATCAACAAGAACGTCAAGGTGGACGTGTCGATCGTCGGCGATGCCGGCGCAGTGCTGAAGGCGCTGCTGGAATGCTGGCAGGCGGATCCGCAGCCGCAGGACCGCAACGCCATGGCCGAGTGGTGGCGGCAGATCGATCAGTGGCGGGCCAAGCAGTGCCTGCAGTACCGGCAGGAAGGCAGCATCATCAAGCCGCAGCATGCGGTGAAGCGGCTGCACGAGATCACGCGGGAGCTGGGGCGCGATACCTTCATCACCACGGAGGTCGGCCAGCACCAGATGTGGGCGGCGCAGTATTTCGGCTTCGAGAAGCCGAACCGCTGGATGACGAGCGGCGGCCTCGGCACCATGGGCTATGGCCTGCCCGCCGCCATGGGCGTGCAGATCGCGCATCCGGACGCGCTGGTCATCGACATCGCCGGCGAGGCCTCCATCCTGATGAACATCCAGGAGATGGGGACCCTGGCGCAGTACCGGCTGCCGGTGAAGATCTTCATCCTCAACAACGAGTACATGGGCATGGTGCGGCAGTGGCAGGAGCTGCTGCATGGCAGCCGCTACTCCGAAAGCTACTCCGCCGCGCTGCCCGATTTCGTGAAGCTGGCGGAAAGCTTCCACGCCCGCGGCATCCGCGTGACGCGGGCCGAGGATCTGGATGCCGGCATCCGCGAGATGCTGGCGATCCCGGGCCCGGTCATTGCCGATATCGCCGTGGCAAAGGACGAGAATTGCTTCCCGATGATCCCCTCCGGCGCGGCGCACAACGAGATGATCCTCGGCGCCGGGCAGAGCGGGGGTGTCGCGGGCGTGACCGATGAGGGGAAGGTGCTGGTCTAGCGAGCCGGCCCAGCCGCCGGGCCAGCGCCCCGGCCTGCCCGCCCCGCGCAGCGGGGGAGGGTGGGCGGGGGCGGGCCATGCCAACCCCAACCCCATGCCCGAAGAACCGCTTCATGCCTGATTCCATCGACCCCAGCTTCCGCAACGCCACCATCGCCGTGCTGGTGGAGAACGAGGCCGGCATCCTGGCCCGCGTCGTCGGCCTGTTCAGCGGCCGCGGCTACAACATCGAAAGCCTGACGGTGGCGCCGGTGGATGCCGAGCGGCGCCTCTCCCGCATCACCATCGTCACCAGCGGCACCGACATGGTGATCGAGCAGATCAAGGCGCAGCTCGACCGCCTGGTGCCGGTGCACAAGGTCGCCGACCTCACGCTGGAGGGGCCGCATCTCGCGCGCGAGATGATGCTCATCAAGGTGGTGGGGAAGGGCGAGAACCGCATGGAGGCGCTACGCCTGGCGGATGCCTTCCGCGCCCGCGTTGTGGATGCGACGACGGAAAGCCTGGTGTTCGAAATGACGGGGGCGGGCGACAAGCTGGACGCCTTCATCGAGCTGATGCGGCCGATCGGCCTCGCCGAGGTCACCCGCACTGGCGTGGTCGCCATCGCGCGCGGTCCGCGCAGCCTGCAGTCCTGAAACCCGAGAGAGACACAGAAGGAGAGGCGCAGCCATGCGCGTGTATTACGACCGCGATGCGGATGTGAATCTGATCAAGGCGAAGAAGGTCGCGATCATCGGCTTCGGCAGCCAGGGCCATGCCCATGCCATGAACCTGCGCGATTCCGGCTGCGCCGACGTCGCGATCGGCGTCCGCCAGGGCGGCTCCTGGAAGAAGGCCGAGGCGGCCGGCTTCAAGGTGATGAGCCCGGCCGAGGCGGCGAAGTGGGCCGATGTGGTGATGGTCCTCACCCCGGATGAGCTGCAGGGCGACCTGTACCGTGAGGCGCTGGGGCCGAACATGAAGGAAGGCGCCGCGCTGGCCTTCGCCCATGGCCTGAACGTGCATTTCAACCTGCTCGATCCGCGCCCGGATCTCGACGTCTTCATGATCGCGCCGAAGGGCCCGGGCCACACCGTGCGCTCCGAGTATCAGCGCGGCGGCGGCGTGCCCTGCCTGGTGGCGGTGGCGCAGAACCCCTCCGGCAACGCGCTGGAGATCGCGCTCTCCTACGCCTCGGCCATCGGCGGCGGCCGCGCCGGGGTCATCGAGACCACCTTCAAGGAGGAATGCGAGACCGACCTGTTCGGCGAGCAGACCGTCCTCTGCGGCGGCCTGGTCGAGCTGATCAAGGCGGGCTTCGAGACGCTGGTCGAGGCCGGCTACGCGCCGGAGATGGCCTATTTCGAGTGCCTGCACGAGGTGAAGCTGATCGTCGACCTCATCTATGAGGGCGGCATCGCCAACATGAACTACTCCATCTCCAACACCGCGGAGTATGGCGAGTACGTCACCGGCCCGCGCATCATCACCGCCGAGACCAAGGCGGAGATGAAGCGGGTGCTGGAGGACATCCAGTCCGGCCGCTTCGCCCGCGACTGGATGCTGGAGAACCGGGTGAACCAGGCCAGCTTCAAGGCGACGCGCCGCCGCCTGGCGGAGCATCCGATCGAGGAAGTGGGCGAGAAGCTCCGCGCCATGATGCCCTGGATCAAGAAGAACGCCCTGGTCGACAAGGCGAAGAACTGAGGCGCGCGGGGCGGGCCTGCCCTGGCCCGCCCCTGTGGCCGAAGCCTCTGCCACGAAGCCGGAACACGTGGCGGCGTCGAGCACGCGGGCGCCGGGCTGGCTCGGCCTTCGCGTCAGCTACCTGGTGAAGGCGCTGAAACGCTCCGCTTGACCCGGCGGGTGAGGGCAGGGGAGGCTCCCTGCGCCATGACCCAGCCCCCGCAGATCCTCGCCGGCGAGACCGAGCATCCCCGCGACTTCCGCGGCTATGGCGCAGCGCCGCCCGATCCGCGCTGGCCGGGCGGGGCGCGGCTCGCCCTCTCCTTCGTGCTGAACTACGAGGAAGGGGCGGAGAACACCGTGCTGAACGGCGATGCCGGCAGCGAGCTCTACCTGCACGAAGTCCCTGGCGGCACGCCGCGGCCGGAACGCGACCTTTCCACCGAAAGCCAGTTCGACTACGGCGCCCGTGCCGGCGTGTGGCGCGTGCTGCGGATGTTCGCCGAGCGCAACCTGCCGCTGACCATCTATGCCGTCGGCCGGGCGCTGGAGCTGAACCCGGAGGTGGGCGCCGCCTTCGCCGCGGCGGGGCATGAGGTGGCGAGCCATGGCTGGCGCTGGATCGACTACCGCACCATGCCGGAGGCGCAGGAACGCACCGAGATCGCCCGCTGCGTGGAGGTGATCCAGCGCATCGCCGGCCAGCGCCCGGTCGGCTGGTATACCGGCCGCATCAGCCTGCGCACCCGCCGCCTGGTCGCCGAGCATGGCGGCTTCCTGTACGACAGTGACAGCTACGCCGACGACCTGCCCTATTATGTACAGGCGGCCGGGAAGCCCCTGCTGGTCGTGCCCTACACCCTCGACAACAACGACATGAAATTCGCGGTTCCGCCCGGCTTCACCGCGCCCGACGGCTTCACCCAGTACCTGACCGACGCCTTCGACACGCTCTACCGCGAGGGCGGGCGGATGATGTCGGTCGGGCTGCATTGCCGGCTGGTCGGACGGCCGGGGCGGGCGGCGGCGCTGGCGCGCTTCCTGGACCATGTGGCGAAGCACAAGGATGTCTGGGTCTGCCGTCGGGCGGAGATCGCGCGGCATTGGCTGGCGACGCATCCGCCGCAGGCCGGCTGAGCCGCCCCCGCCCCAACCCCCCTTGCGCCCCGCGGCGGCGCCAGTATAGGGTGCCTGGGCATGACCCCGCGCACCATCCTTGCCGGCCCCAGCCGCGGCTCCGCCGCCGCTGCCGGTGCGCGCCCGCTGCCCGGCCTCCTTCTCCTTCGACTTAGCCGCCCCTGGGCGTGACGGCCGGCTGACCGCCGGGCTTCGCTCAGGGGATCCTGGGGCGCAGCGCGCGCCGCTTTCCGGCATCGTCACGAAGGAACGTCACCATGGCCATCACCCATCCCAGCTTCGGCACGCTGGACGACAACCGCATCATCTTCTTCGACACCACGCTGCGGGACGGCGAGCAGTCGCCCGGCTTCTCCATGAACATCGAGGAGAAGCTGCGGATGGCGGAGGCGCTGGCCGAGCTCGGCGTCGACGTCATCGAGGCCGGCTTCGCCATCGCCTCGCCTGGCGATTTCGAGAGCGTGCAGTCCATCGCCCGCAAATTCTCAAAGGATGGCCCCGTGGTGGCCAGCCTGTCGCGCGCGAATGCCGCCGACATCAACGCCTCCGGTGAGGCGCTGAAGCCCGCCGCCCGCAAGCGCGTGCATATCGTGCTGGCGACCAGCGACCTGCATATGCGGGTGAAGCTGCGGATGAGCCGCGACGAGGTGCTGGAGGCGATCGAGCGCAGCGTGACGCTCGGCCGCAGCCATGCCGAGGACGTGGAATGGTCCGCCGAGGATGGCAGCCGCACCGATCCCGACTTCCTCTGCCGCTGCGTCGAGACGGCGATCAAGGCCGGCGCCACCACCATCAACATCCCGGACACCGTCGGCTACTCAATGCCGGAGGACATGGCGCGGATCTTCCGCGACCTGCGCAACCGGGTGCCAGGCATCGAGAAGGTCGTGCTCTCCGCGCACAACCACAACGACCTCGGCATGGCGGTGGCGAACACCGTGGCCGCCATCCAGGCTGGGGTGCGGCAGATCGAGAGCACGATCAACGGCATTGGCGAGCGGGCCGGCAATGCCAGCCTGGAGGAGGTGGCGATGGCGTTGCGCACGCGCCATGATGCGTTGCCCTTCAAGACCGGCATCACCACCCAGCGCATCCTGAAGACGAGCCGGTTGCTGGCCACCATCACCGGCTTCGATGTGCAGCCGAACAAGGCGATCGTCGGTCGCAACGCCTTCGCGCATGAGAGCGGCATCCACCAGGATGGCGTGCTGAAGGACGCCTCGACCTACGAGATCATGACGCCGGAGAGCGTCGGCTGGTCCACCAACTCCCTGGTGCTGGGCAAGCATTCCGGGCGGGCGGCGTTCCGCGACAAGCTGAAGGCGCTGGGCTATGGCGACCTGGGCGACAACGCGGTGAACGACGCCTTCCGCCGCTTCAAGGAACTCGCCGACCGCAAGAAGGTGGTCTACGACGAGGATGTGGCCGCGCTGGTGGATGACGAGGTCGTTCGCGGCAATGACCGGGTGAAGCTGGCCGGGCTGACGGTGGCCACCGGCCTCGGCGTGCGGCCCATGGCGACCCTGGCGCTGGAAGTGGATGGCGAGCGGCGCGACGGCATGGCGACCGGCGATGGCGCGGTGGATGCCACCTTCATCGCCATTCGCCAGGCCTTCCCGCATGACGCAGCGCTGAAGCTCTTCGCGGTGCAGAGCGTGACCGGTGGCACGGATGCCCAGGCGCGCGTCACGGTGCGGCTGGAGGAAGGTGGCAAGCTGGTGGATGGCCAGGGTGCCGATACGGACACCATCGTGGCTGCCGCCCGGGCCTATGTGCACGCGCTGAACAAGCTGCTGGCGAAGCGGGAGCGGACGGCGCCGCCCGAGTTCCAGAAGGCGCTTTCGGCCTGAGACCCAGCGCTACCGGAAAGCCGTCTCGCGGCCGTCCGGGCTTTGGGAATGACGACGCGCGGCAAGGCCCACTGCCTTGCCGCGCAGCGCATCGTCGGCTCCGTTACGTCACGATTTCCACGTCGCAGGGGGGCGGATACGCCCCGCGCATCACGCAAGACGAGCCAAGCTGAGACAGCGCCCGGCTGGACCGTAGGGCTGGCCTGGGATGCCGTGCTGTCGCAGCATGGGGGCCGACCGGCCGTCCCGCCGGCGGCATCCCCGGAGCTACTCGCCCTGCTCTCGCGCCTCGCGATCCTCCTCGATGAGCTTCAGCAGCGCATCGGGAATGGGTTCGCTTGCGACGTTGTCGTACAACTGGTGCAGCCCGCGCTGCAGCCAGAGGTCAAAGGCCTGATCCACGCCCTGCTCCTGCCGGCCGGTGGCCTTGCTTCCTGCCTCGCCCGGCCGCTTCTGTTCTGCCTTGCTCATCGGCGTCCCTGCCGGGCCCTCTCGTTATCGGGTGCGCGGGCGGCTGCGCACCCCATCGTGCCAGCCTAAACGCTGGCGCGATCTTCGCCAACGTCCCCCGTAACGAATCCCGGCGTAACGATTTCGGGAAGCCGGCGATCCCGCTCCGGCCGCGGCGCCGGGCGCTCCTCACCCGTCAGCCAAGCCTGGAGCTGGCGGCGGGCGCGGAAGACGCGGCTCTTCGCCGTGCCCACGGCGCAGCCCGTGGTCTCCGCCACTTCCTCGTAGGACATGCCCTGCAGCACCACCATGAACAGCGCCTCGCGCTGGTCGGAGGGCAGCCGGCCCAGGGCGCGGCTCAGCTCCTTCAGCACCAGCCGGTCCTCATGCGCGGCGTTCACCGCGAAGAGCGACATCGGCAGGTCCTCGATATCGGTGGTCTCGCGCTGCCGGCGCAGCGTGCTGATGAAGCGGTTGCGCAGGATGCGATGCATCCAGGCCGCGAAATTGGTGCCGGGCGTGAAGCTGTCCTGTGCCGCCAGCGCATTCGCCACCGCGTCCTGCACCAGATCCTCGGCCGCCGCGCGGTTCCGCGTCAGCGCCAGCGCCTGTACCCGAAGTTTCGGCAGCAGGGCGACAAGTTGGCCGTGGAATTCGCCACGCCCCGACTTCGCCTTCGGCATTTCGGGCTGGATGCTGGTCGTGCCGTCCATCTTGCTGCTCCCCTCGCGTCGTACCCTGAGAAATGAAGGCCGGCGGGGCAGGGTTGCATCGCGGCGCCGTTATCCGGTCACGGCTCCGAGAGCGACAGCGAGAAGTCGGCGGCCGCGGGTGACGCGCGCCTTCATGGTGCCGACCGGCACGCCGCAGATCGCCGCGGCTTCCGCATAGGGCAGGCCCTGGGCACCCACCAGGATCACCGCCTCGCGCAGCAGCGGTGGCAATTCCGCCAGCGCACGGGAAAGGTCCCGCAGCCGGCCGGGTTCTTCCTGCAGCGGCGGCGTGGCGACTTCCTCGGCCGGGGTCTCGGGCAGCGCCACCTCCCGCCGTCGGCGGCGGAGCTGTTCGTGGAAGGCGTTGCGGATGACGGCCAGCGCCCAGGCCCGCAGGTCGATCTGTCCGGAAAGGAATTCAGCCTCGCGCGTCTCGAGGCTGCGGAGGGTGCGCAGCAGCGCTTCCTGCACCAGGTCGTCCGCTTCGCTGCGATTACCGCACAGGTAACGTGCAAAGGCCCGGAGTTCCGGCAACAATCCCGCGAGGCGGTCGCGCAGCGGCGGGGGCGTCCCTTGTTCCCTCACTGGCGGAGCAATATCAACGGAGCACGGCAGGGGCGAGCATGCGGAGCGGGTATAGCGGATGACATCCCGGGGAGCGAGCATGGCACCATGCCAGTGGAGGCGTGCAACTTGCAGGCCAGGGTCGAGGATCGGCGCCCGGGCGAGCGGAGGGGTGGGAACATGAGCGCGGTGGATCGGGCGGCCGTCATCCGTGCCCTTCCCTATGCGCGGCGCTATGCGCGGGCGCTGACGGGCAGCCAGCCGAAGGGCGATGCGGTGGTGGCGGATGCGCTGCGCCAGGTGCTGGCGGGGGAAGCCGCCACCTTGCAGGAGGACGGCGCAGCGCGCGCCGCGCTCTACACCGCCATCGGCGATACGGTGCGCGAGACGGAGGCGGCGGGCACGCTGGAGCTGCACGACGTTTCCCTGCTGCAGCGCATGCTGCTGCTGCTGACGGCGCTGGAGGAGCAGCCCCTGGCCGCCGCCGCGGCGGCGTGCCGCATCACCCCTGCGGCGGCGGAGCTGGAATTGCGGCTGGCACGGGACGGGCTGCGCAGCGGTGCCGCCGCCCGCGTGCTGATCATCGAGGACGAGCCGATCATTGCGCTCGACATCCAGGACCTGGTGGAGCGCAGCGGCCACAGCGTCGTCGGGATCGCCGCAACCGAGGCGGATGCGGTGGCGATCGCCATGGCGGAACGGCCGACCCTGGTGCTGGCCGACATCAATCTCGGCGCCGGCGGCGACGGCACGGCGGCAGTGGCCCGCATCCTGCGGGACGTCACCGTGCCGGTCATCTTCGTCACTGCATTCCCGGAGCGGCTGCTGACCGGCGAGGCGGTGGAGCCCGCCTTCATCATCACCAAGCCCTTCGACCCGACCACCCTGGCGGTCGCCACCTACCAGGCCGTCACCCGCGGCGTCCGGCCGCTATAGCGGGGCGCCGGGGCCGCGGCGCGGTCCCGGTGACGCCGCTGCCGTCGCGACGCCGCAACCGGCCCGCCTGCGTCGCGTTCTCCCGCCGCATCCGCTTCGGGAGACCGCCATGCTGTACTGGACCCTGATCTTCCTCGTTGTTGCGCTGGTGGCCGGGTTGTTCGGCTTCGGTGGCATCGCCTCGGCCTCGGCCGGCATCGCCAAGGTGCTCTTCGCCATCTTCATCGTGCTGTTCCTGGTCTCGCTGATTTTCGGCGCCGTCCGCGGCGCCTGACCCGGCGAGGTGCGGCAGGAGGGCCTCGGGCCCCCCATGCCGGGGCTGGAGCGGCTTCACGCTGACGGTGCCAGTCGTGAACCAGGCCAGCCCCTGATATGTGGCATTTCCGGCGCGTCAGGCGATGGCCCGGGATGCCCTATGCCAGTTCGTGCACCAGCCGCAGCGCCTCGGCCACGGTCGCCGCCCGCACCGCATCGCGGTCGCCGGGGAAAACCCGGCGCAGAACGCGTGTCGCTCCGTCGGCGCGTGCTGCACCGATATGAACCAGCCCCACCGGCTTGCCCGGGGTTGCGCCGCCCGGGCCGGCGATGCCGGTGCAGCTCACCGCCAGTATCGCGCCGCTGCGCCGCAGCGCGCCTTCGGCCATGCGCCGCGCGACGCTCTCGCTGACCGCGCCATAGCCCTCCAGCACGCCCCAGGGCACGCCCAGCACGTCCCGCTTCGCCTCATTGGAATAGGTGACGAAGCCGTGCGTCACCACGGCGGAGCTGCCAGGAATGGCGGTCAGCGCCGCGGCGATGAGGCCGCCGGTGCAGCTTTCCGCCGTCGCCAGCGTGACGCCCCTTCCTTCCAGAAAGGCCAGCAGCGCGCGTGCCGCCTCCAATGTCTCCTGCGGCAGCATCACAGTGGCACCTCCGGAATGGCGGCGCGCAGCAGCAGGATGAGGCATGCCGCAATGGCGCCGGCCAGCAGGTCATCCAGCATGACGCCGAGGGCACCATGCCGGCGGTCGGCCCAGCCAACCGGGCCGGGCTTCACGATATCCAGGATACGGAAGAGCAGGAAGGCGAGCGCGGCGCCGGTGACGCCGGCCCCCACCGGCAGGGCGGCGAGCGCCAGGGCCTGTCCGGCACCTTCATCCACCACCACCCAGGCAGGATCGGCGGCGGTGTCCTCCCCCAGGATCCGCTGCGTCGCCCAAAACCCCACCGCCCACAGCACCAGGCCGAGGGCCAGGCAGCCGAGCGGCCCGAGCAGCACCGCCGGCAGCACCAGGGCGGAGGCCCAGGTACCAGGGCCGGGCCGCAGCCGTCCGACGCCGCCCATGGTTGCCACCGCCATGGCGAGCCCGAGGCCGGGGCTCACGCGCCGTCCCGCAGCCAGACGGCCATCGGGTGGTCGAGGCTGGCGGTGGCGGGCGACTGGGTGCGATAGATCGCGAGGTTCTCCAGCACGCGCTGGACGTAGTTGCGCGTCTCGGCGAAGGGGATCTGCTCCATCCAGTCGAGCATGGTGGGGCCATCCGCGCGCGGGTCGCCGTAATTCCCCAGCCATTCATCCACCCGGCCGGGCCCGGCATTGTAGCCGGCGATGGCGAAGGGCAGGGCGCCGCTGAAGCGCAGCAGGAGCTGGTCGAGATAGGCGGCGCCGAGGCGAAGGTTGTGCGCCGGATCGCCGGTCAGCATCGGCAGGGCGTGCCGCAGGCCAAGCCGGCGGGCCACCGCCTGGGCGGTGCTGGGCAGCAGCTGCATCAGCCCGCGGGCATTGGAGGAGGAGACCGCCTCCGGGTCGAAATTGCTCTCCTGCCGGGCGATGGCGTGGACCAGGGCGGGTTCCGGCGCATCGGGCGGAGCAGGGTAGGGGGCGGGCCAGCCCTCCCGCGGCAGCATCAGCCCGGCCGCGCCGGCGCGGCGGGCGACCCAGACGGCGTTGTCCGGCCGGCCGAGGCGATGGGCGAAGCGCACCACCTCCGCCTTCGCCGCCGGGTCCGGTGCCAGCTCCTCCAGCCGCAGCAGGAGGGTGCGGGTGCGGCGCCCTTCGCCCAGCTCCGCCAGGATGCGGCAGAGCTGGGCCAGCTCATGCGCCTCGATGCCGGCCGCGCTGCCGGGCTGGGGCAAGGCGGCAATGCGGCGGGCGAGCAGGGTGCCGTTTTCCCCCAGCGCCACACCGGCGAGCTGGCCGTAGAAGGCAAGGGGGAATTCGGCGGCGGCGGCGAATCGCTGCCGGGCGCGGGTTGCATCGCCCTGGGCCGCGGCGGCGCGACCCTGCCAGTAGAGGCTGCGGGCGCGGGTGATGACGCTGCGGCTATCCTCCCCCAGCAGGGCGAAATGCCGTTCCGCGACCGCCGGCTCATTCAGCTTCCGCAGGGCGAGGAAGCCGGCGAGGAACTCCGCCTCCTGACGCGACTCGCCAGGGGCGGTGATCCCGTGGCGGGCGCAGATGGCATAGGCGGTGCGCGGCTCGCCCAGGCGCAGCAGCTTGCGGGCCATGATCTGCCGCTCCGGCCAGGCGGCGCGGGCAGTCGCGGCGTCGGGCGTGGCGCGCAGCGCGTCCCAGCAGGCGGCGGCCTCGGCATCCCGTTCCCGCCGCCGCAGCCAGCGCGCCCGCTCGGCGGTGAGCGCCGCATCCGTCGGCGCGAAGGTGGCGATGTCGGGCCGGTCCGCCTCCGCCCGGTCGGCGGCATAAGCCAGGCGGGCGGCGGCGATCCCCTGGCGGTCCGGGGCCAGCAGGGGCAGCACCCGCACCGCGCCGGCCTGGTCTCGCGCCAGGGCCAGGCGATCGAAGCGGCGCCAATGCTGCTCCGGCTGCAACAGCCCGGCGGCGCGGCCAAGAAAGGCGGGCTCGGCGGCCGGGTCGCCGGGCGATTCGGCCCAGCCGCTGCGCAGCACCTCGGCGGCTTCCGTGGCCTTGCCGGCACGGCCCAGTGCCTCTGCCAGGCGCTGGTAGCCGTCCAGGCTGCGCGGGGCACGGGCGGCGAACCATTGGACGGCCAGGCCGTCATCCGGCTCCGCCAGCAGGGCTTCCTCGACGCGGCGGCCAAGCGTCTCCTGCCCCGGCCAGTCCGGGTTGCCGAGGGCGAAGCTGATGATTTCCGCCGCCCCGGCGCCGCTGCTGCGGGACTGCAGCTTCAGCCAGGCGACGTATTTGGCCAGCAGCGGATGGGCGCTGGCGGCGGCGGCCTCGGCCTCCGGCCAGCGCTGGGCATTGGCCAGGGCGATGGCCTGGCGGCCAAGGGCGCGGCCGCCCTCCCCCTGGGCCAGGGCCGGAAGGGGGGGCAGGGCGGGAAGGGAAGCCAGGGCGAGGAGGGCGCGGCGGCGCATGCCGAGCTTCTACCGCATATCCTCCGCCGGCGGGAGCGGGGCCGGGCCTTGCTCCGGCCCCGGCCGCCCACTAGCTTCTGCGGTCCCGCCCCCGGAGGATCGCCAGAATGTTCCAAGGATCGATGGTCGCGCTGATCACGCCGATGCGCCAGGACGGGTCCGTGGACGAGAAAGCCTTCCAGGACCTGGTCGAGTGGCAGATCACCGAAGGCACCGAGGGGCTGATCCCCGTCGGCACCACCGGCGAGAGCCCGACCCTGTCGCATGCCGAGCACAAGCGGGTGGTCGAGATGTGTGTCGAGGCCGCGAAGGGCCGCGTGCCGGTCATCGCCGGCGCCGGCAGCAACAGCACGGAGGAGGCGATCGACTTCGCCCGCCATGCGAAGAAGGCCGGCGCCGACGCCATCCTGGTGGTGACGCCCTACTACAACAAGCCGACGCAGGAGGGGATGTTCCTGCACTTCACGGCCATCGCCGATGCCGTGGACATCCCCATGTTCATCTACAACATCCCGCCGCGCAGCGTCATCGACATGTCGGTGGAGACCATGGCGCGGCTGGCGAAGCACAAGAACATCATCGGCGTGAAGGATGCGACGGCGAACCTGGTCCGGCCGCTGCACACGAAGCGCGCCTGCGGTGAGGATTTCATCCAGCTCTCGGGCGAGGACCATACCGCGCTCGCCTTCAACGCCGCGGGCGGCGTCGGCTGCATCAGCGTGACGGCGAATGTCGCGCCAAGGCTCTGCGCCGAGATGCAGAAGGCCTGGCGCGACGGGCGGCTGGGCGAGGCGATGGCGATCCAGGACCGCCTGCTGCCGCTGCATGACAGCCTTTTCGCCGAGACCTCCCCGGGCCCGGTGAAGTATGCCGCGAGCCTGCTGGGCAGGGGCACGGAGAGGTGCCGGCTGCCGCTCGCCCCGGTCTCCGAGCCGGTGAAGAAGCGGGTGCGGGAGGCCATGGTCTCCGCCGGCCTGCTGAACTGACAGGAAGGAATAGTCGTCGTTCGCCATGGCGCAGCCGCGCAAGAAGGGGATGATCAGCCACGGCGTGGCCTCCACCAACCGCCGCGCCCGGTTCGACTACAAGATCGGCGAGACCGTCGAGGCCGGGATGGTCCTGGTGGGGCCGGAGGTGAAGTCGCTGCGCTCGGGGCGGGCGACGCTCTCCGAGGCCTGGGCCGGCGAGCGAGATGGCGAGCTGTGGCTGTTCAACTGCACCATCCCGGAATGGCAGGCCGGCAGCAAGGTGGCGCAGTTCGAGCCGCGCCGCCCGCGCAAGCTGCTGCTGCACCGCAAGCAGGTAAAGGAGCTGATCGGCAGCATCACCCGTGAGGGCGCAACACTGGTGCCGATGCAGATCCACTTCAACGAGCGCGGCATGGCCAAGGTGCTGCTGGGCCTGGCCGAGGGCAAGAAGAAGCACGACAAGCGCGCGGCGATCGCGGCGCGGGACTGGCAGCGGGACAAGGCGAGGCTGCTGCGAAACCGGGGCTGACCGGCGGCAGTGCCCGGTCCCCGATCCGAGTTTCGGCCCTGACGGTTCAACCGGCGGATTCAAGGGTTCAAAGGGCCCTTCGGCCCTTTGCGGGTGGAGTTTGAGGAGGCAGAGCTCTTCTCAGCATCCTGCCTCAGATCAGCCCCTTCACCCGCAGCAAGCCGAAGGCCGCCACCGTCGCCGCGTCGCGGATCCTCCCGTCGCGCAGCATCGTCTCGAACTCCGCCAAGCCGAAATCGCGGGCGATGAGCCCTTGCTCCTCCTTCTCCGGCGCCGTCGGGCCGGGGCGGAGGCCGGTTGCCAGCACTATGCTGTAGGCCTGTGCAGAAGCCGGCCGCGAGCAGCAGGGAGCCCGCCTCCTCCAGCCGCGCCGCCTGCGGCCCGGTCTCCTCCAGCAATTCCCGCCCTGCGCAGGCGATGAGGTCGGCGTCGTCCGGGTCGCGCATCCCCTGCGGGAATTCCCAAGCGCGGGCGCCGATGGGGTAGCGGTACTGCTCCACCAGATGGATGCGGCCGGCTTCCACTGGCACCACCACGGCGAAATCCGCCTTCTCCATCACGCTGTAGAGGCCGGGGCTGCCATCCGCCCGGCGGATCCGGTCCTCCCGCAGGCGGAGCCATGCATTTTCATAGACCAAGCGGGAGTCAATGGTGGTGATCTCAGCAGCCATCCGGCAAAGCTTCCCTGTGCCCAAGCCCTTGCATCCGCCGCCGCGCAGGGCAGGTTACAGGGACGAAGGAGGTTCCGATGGCCGAGGATGACAGCGTTCCCCTGACGGGCAAGCTGCGGGAGAAGCTGGTCGAGAGCAAGGAGGCCTGGGCGCGGGAGGGCAGGCTGCTCACCGGCCTCCAGGGCGACCGCGTGCGGGACCGGCTCCCCCCCGGCCAGACCCTGGTGAAGGACTGGCCGGTGCTCGACCTCGGCGTGCAGCCGGATGTGGCGCCGGATCGCTGGCGGCTCAGGGTGGAGGGGCTGGTGCAGGCGCCGGTGCGGCTGACGCTGGACGAGTTCATGGCCCTGCCGCAGACCGAGCTGACCAACGACATCCATTGCGTGACGCAATGGAGCCGCTACGACAACCACTGGCAGGGCGTGCTGGCGAAGGAGCTGGTGGCGATGGCCCGGCCGAAGGAGGAGGCGCGCTTCGTCTCCTTCACCTCCTATGACGGCTACACCACCAATGTGCCGCTGGAGGAGTTCACCCGCGACGAGGTGCTGCTGGCGCATAGCTGGGAGGGCAAGCCGCTCACTCGCCAGCATGGCGGCCCGGTGCGCGTGGTGATCCCGCGCCTCTATTTCTGGAAGAGCCCGAAATGGGTGACGCGGATCGAGCTGCTGCGCGATGACCGACCCGGTTTCTGGGAGGTGCGCGGCTACCATAATTTCGGCGACCCTTGGCAGGAGCAGCGCTATGGCTAGCTGGACGCGCCGCGCGGCGCTGGCGATGGCAGGCATGCTGATGGCGGGGAAGGCGCTGGCAGGCGATGCCTTCGACTTCCAACTGGAGGCGATCGAGGGCGGGCCGCTCGATCTCGGGCAATGGCGCGGCAAGCCGGTGCTGGTGGTGAACACTGCCAGCTTCTGCGGCTTCACCCCGCAATATGCCGGGCTGCAGAAGCTATACAGTGCCTACCGCCCGCGTGGCCTGGTGGTGCTCGGCGTGCCTTCCCAGGACTTCAACCAGGAGAGCGCCGACAACGCGACGGTCAAGGCCTTCTGCGACTCCACCTACAACGTGGAGTTCCCGATGACGGCGCTGATGCATGTGCGGGGCGCGGAAACGCACCCCTTCTTCCGCTTCCTTGCCGACCGTGGCGGTGGGCCGCCGCGCTGGAATTTCCATAAGTATCTGGTGGCGCGGGACGGCCGTACCGTTCACGGCTTCCGCAGCCAGGTGGAGCCGGATGCGCCTGCGCTGCTGCAGGCGATCGAGGCGGCGCTGGCGGCGCCGGCGAGCTGAGCCTTTCGATCATGCCCGTGATCTACGGGCATGAGTTTCGCCCTGGCGAAGGGTGCGCCTTGCCTTTGCCGAAGGCAGCGCCCGGAGATACGGGCATAGCGAGCCCCCGGCTGAGGCTGGCGGCATGGCCAGACCCATCCACCGGCTGCGCGGCCGGGCTTGCGCTGCCGATCCCGCTGGCGCTTTTCCGGGGAACCGTTTCCCCTGAGCGCCGTTGCGCCTAGGCTTGCAACCAGGGACGGATCAATGCCAAGAACCATTCTTGCCGGGATGGCGCTCCTCCTCACCCTCGCGGCCTGCAACCAGGGTGGCAGCCCGGGTGCCAGGACAGCCGGTGACCCGATGCGCCCTTCCGCCGGCTCGCCCACCGGCCAGCTGAACAGCCCCTCCACCGGCGCGGGCACGCCGACGCCGATGCAGCCGGGCGGCAGCGGCGGCGTGGGCAGCGGCAACCAGCCGGGGCAGGGCGGCACCTCCTCGCCGCGCTGACGGCCTGACCGCCGCATCATCCCATGCCATCCTGCACGCGGTTGCAGGAGGGGAGAGCGGGGTATGGGGCGGATGCAGGACAGGCTCGCCGTCGTCACCGGCGCGGCCAATGGCTTGGGCGAGGCGATCGCCCGCCGCCTGAAGGCGGAGGGCGCGCGCCTCGCCCTGTTCGACATCGATGCGGCGGGCCTTGCCACGGTGGCGGAGGAGCTGGACGCGCTGGCCATCCAGGGCGATGTCACCGAGGAATCCATGGTGCAGCAGGGCTTCGCCCGCATCGCGGCGGAACTCGGCCCCGCGGACGTGCTGGTGAACAATGTCGGCGGCAGCCGCAACCAGAAGATCTGGGAAATGTCGGTCGAGGCCTGGGATTTCACCCTGCGCCTCAACCTGCGCTCGGCCTTCCTGTGCACCCGCGCGGTGCTGCCGGGGATGATGGAGCGGCGCTGCGGCGCTATCATCTGCATGTCCTCCGGCGCGAAGGAAGGCACGCCCTGGTCTGCGGAGCATAGCGGCGCCGCGGCCTATTCCACGGCCAAGGCCGGCATCCACGGCTTCATCCGCGACGTCGCGCTGGAAGTGGCGCCCTACAACATCCGCGTCAACGCCGTGGCGCCGGGGCCCATCGCCACGCCGCGCACCTCGCCGCTCTTCGCCGAGATGGAGAAGACGCTGCTCCATCCGCCCTCCCGCATGGTGCCGATGGCGCGGATCGGCGAGCCGGTGGATATCGCCAATGCGGTGCTCTACCTGGCCTCCGACGAAGCCAGCTATGTCACCGGCGTGACCCTGGACGTGGCAGGAGGCCGGTGATGACGGAGGAGCTGGAGGCGCTGCGCGCGGCGGCGGAAACCACCGCTCGGCGGCATCAGGTGATCGAGCGCATCGCCTGGCCGGAGGGAGCGCGCATCGCGGTGAACGTCACCGCGGATTTCGACGCCATGCTGCTGCGCCGGCTGCTGGGGGAGCCGCCAATGCAGCTCGCCAAGGGGGAATTCGGCGGGCGCGTCGGCATCTGGCGGCTGCTGGAGCTGTTCGGGCAGCACGGCATCCAGGCCACCATCTTCACCCCGGGGCGGATCTGCGAGCTCTATCCGCAGGCGGTGCGCGCTGCAGCGGCGGCGGGGCATGAGGTGGCCGACCATATGTGGGAACACCGCGTGCCGAAGGAGCCCGAGGTGGAGCGGGCGCATCTGCGCCGGGCCGCCGCCGCGCTGGAGCGGCTGACCGGCCGCCGTCCGATCGGCACGCGCAGCTGGCACACGCCGGCGCTGCTGCGGGAGGAAGGCTTTCTCTACAACTCCCACGAGGTGCCGGACCACCGCCCGCACTACATCTTCGAGAAGGACGGCGCCGGCCCGCTGCTGAACCTGCCCTTCCACTACGCCATCGATGACGCGATGTTCTTCAACTTCGCCTGGCTGAACAGCGAGAACGCGGCGCAGCGCATCACCGACCCCGACCGGGTGGAGGCGATGTGGTGGGACGCCTTCCTGCAGCAATACGAGGTGGGCGGCTACCTGAATATCTGCCTGCACCCCTTCGTCTCCGGCCGAGCGCTCCGCATTGCGATGCTGGACCGGCTGTTCACGCGGATGAAGCAATTGCCCGGGGTCTGGTTCCCGAGCTGCGAAGCGGTGGCGCGGCATTGCCTCGCCGCCTGCCCGCCACGCTGAAGGGGAGGGGGATATGCCCTGGAAGGATCGCTACACCATTTCCGACGAGCGCAGCCTGGCGGATGCGGAGGTATGCTGGCCGGAAGGCGCGCAGCTCTGCATGACGCTGACGGTGGACCTCTCGCCGCCCTGCGGGGAGGAGGGGATCAAGCCCGCCGACCTGGCAACGCCGGATGCGCAGTACGGGATGCATGGCGGGCTGGATGCGCTGCTGGGCGTGCTGGCGAAGCATGGGGTGCGCGCCACCTTCGCCGTGCCGGGCGCCATGGCGGCCATTCATGCGCCGCGCATCAAGGCGCTGGCCGAGGCGGGGCATGAGATCGCCGCGCATGGCTGGCTGCATGAGGATGTGAGCGCGCTCTCGCCGGAGGAGGAGAAGGCGCGGCTGGGCCGCACCACGGAGGCCATCGCAGCGGCCTGCGGCGCGCGCCCGCAGGGCTGGTATTCCCTGGCGCGCCCGGGCGACAAATTCGCCGGCGGCGCGGTGAGCGGCGCCACCATGTCACTGCTGCGGCAGGCCGGCTATGCCTATATGGGCAATGGCATGGCCGATGACCTGCCGCATTGGTGGGTGACGGATGCGGCGGCGCGCCAGGCGATGCTGGTGCTGCCCTACTACTATCACTTCGACGACCAGTTCTTTCTGCTCTTCCCGGCCAAGGGCACGGGGCTGGAGCATGCCGACGACTATTTCCGCAATTGCCGTGCGGAGTTCGCGGCGCAGTACAAGCGGGGCAGGCAGTTCAGCATGGTGGTGCATCCCCATGCCATCGGCTTTCCGCATCGGCTGCGGATGCTGGATGGGTTCCTGGCGGAGGTGCGGGCCCATCCCGGCGTCTGGCTGGCGACGGCGGGCGGCTGTGCCGCGCATTGGCACGCGCGGTATCCGGCCGCGGACTGGCTGCGCCTGGAGCCCAGCATCTGGCGCGACTACGAGGACAGCCTGAGCTGATCTCAAGCTCCGCATGGCCCCAGCCTCGCGGCGACCGAGGGCGTCCTGCCCCGCACCCACGGGGATGGATGGCCGCGTGGTGGGCCGGCGCCGGCCAGCCCGGCCTGGCCTGCCAGGAAGCCGTTGCCGGCGGCCGGTCCCTCCGCCACCATGTCGGTAAAGGGAGCGGAACCTTCGATGCAGAACAAAGGGATGGCGGCCGGCCCCATCGCACGCCGGCGCGCGCTGTTGACAGCAGCGGGACTCGCCCTGCCGGTCCCGGCGCTGGCGCAGGCGACGCGCTTTCCGGAGCGGCCGATCGAGATCATCGTCGGCTTCACCGCCGGTGGCGGCACCGATCTCGATGCGCGCAGCTATGCAAGGGCGCTGGAGCAGCGCCTGGGCGGCACCGTGGTCGTCAGCAACCGGCCCGGCGCAGGGGGCGAGCTGGCCCTCGGTGCCACCGCCCGGGCGCGGCCGGACGGGCACACCATCGGCACCACCAACTACCCGGGCCTGCTGACCATCCCCATCGAGCGGCAGGCGCAGTTCAAGTTGAGCGACTTCGTGCCGCTGGCCAATATCGTCACCGATCCCGCGGCCATCACCACCCATGTGGACAGCCCATACCGCACGCTCGGGGATGTCATCGAGAAGGCGAAGGCGGCGCCTGGCAGCATCACCTATGCCTCGCCGGGCGTCGGCTCGGATGACCACATGCAGCTCGTGCTGCTGGAGAAGGCGGCAGGCATCCGGCTGACCCATGTGGTCTATCAGGGCGATCCGGGGCTGCGGACCGCGCTGCTGGGGCGGGAGGTGGATCTGATCGGCCTCAACCTCGGCGCCGTCACGGCAGCGCCGGACAAGATGCGCATGCTCGCTCAGGCCAGCGCCGCCCGCAGCCCCTTCCAGCCGCAGGTGCCGACGCTGAAGGAACTGGGCTTTCCAGTGGAGATGGGCTCGGAACGCGGCCTTGTGCTGCCGGCCGGAACGCCGCCTAGCGTCGTCGCCCGTCTGGTCGAGGCGACCGCCGACATCGCCAAGGACCCGGAATTCATCCGTCAGGTGGAAAGCCGGTTCACCGTGCCGATCTACGAGGAGGGCGCGGCCTGGTTCGCCCGGCTGCGCCGGGAGGAAGCGCGCTTCCGCCAGATCTGGCAGGACTCGCCCTGGAAGGAGCGTTAGACGGCAGCCATCCCCCGAGGCGCCTTGACACACCGCCCGCAGGGCGGCGCAGAATCCGGGCAAAACGGAGGAGATGGCGATGCTGAAGATCGGCGCCGTGATGTTCTTCACGGCGGACTCGATGCATCCCGCCGAGCTTGGCCAAGTGCTGGAGGAGCGGGGCTTCGAATCCCTGTGGGTGCCCGAGCACACCCATATCCCTTCCTCCCGCAGGACGCCCTATCCCGGCGGCGGGCCGCTGATCCGGCCTTATTACGACATCATGGATCCGTTCCTGGCGCTGAATGCGGCAGCCACGGTGACGACGAGGCTGCGGATCGGCACGGGCATCGCGCTGGTGACGCAGCGGGACCCGATCGTGACGGCGAAAATGGTCTCGACGATCGACCAGCTTTCCAAAGGGCGGTTCCTGTTCGGCGTCGGCAATGGCTGGAACCAGGACGAGATCGAGAACCACGGCACCGCCTTCGCCACCCGCCACAAGCTGGCGCGCGAGCGGATCGAGGCCATGCAGGCGATCTGGACGCAGGAGGAGCCCGAGTACCACGGCGAATTCGTCAACTTCGACAAGATGAAGCAATGGCCGAAGCCGGTGCAGACGCCGCATCCGCCCATCATCGTCGGCGGCGCCTTCCCCTATGCGGCCCGGCGGGCCATCCGCTACGGCAATGGCTGGATCCCGCGCGCCGACCGGCTGGAGAAGGACGGCGTCGGCGTGCTGATCGACAAATTCCGCAGCATGGCGAAGGAGGCCGGGCGCGACCCTGCCAGCTTGCCGATCACCATCTTCCGCGTCCCCGAGGAGATCGACCGGCTGAAATACTGCGAGGAGATCGGCGTCGACCGCGTGACCTTCAGCCTGCCGGCCGAGGGCAGGGACAAGCTGCTGCCGATCATCGACCGCTGGGCCGAGATCAAGCACCGCCTGGGCGGTTGAGGCGCGGGCGGCGAGGCCGGGCCGCGCTGGCAGGAGTGCCTGGATGAAGCTGTTGCGTCGCCCGGATCTGGAGCTGATCGGCATCGACAAGGGCTTCCGTGGCAGGCAGGTGCTGCGGCAGGTCTCGCTGGCGGTGCAGCCGGGCGAGTTCATCGCCGTGCTGGGGCCGAGCGGCTCCGGCAAATCCACGCTGCTGAAGATCGCCGCCGGCTTCGAGCAGCCGGACAGCGGCAGCGTGCGGCTGCAGGGCGAGGATGTGACAACGGTGCCGCCCTACCGCCGCAACATCAACACCGTCTTCCAGAACTATGCCCTGTTCCCGCACATGACGGTGTTCGACAACATCGCCTATGGGCTGCGCCGCAAGAAGGTGCCGGCGGCGGAGGTGAAGCAACGGGTGGCCGAGGCGCTGGCGCTGGTGGGTCTGGCCAGTTTCGGCCCGCGCCAGCCGGAGACGCTGAGCGGCGGCGAGCAGCAGCGCATCGCCCTGGCCCGCGCCCTGGTCAACCGCCCCGCCGTGCTGCTGCTGGATGAGCCGCTCTCGGCCCTCGATCTCAAGATCCGCCGCCGCATGCAGGGCGAGCTGAAGCGCATCCATGAGGAGGTGGGGACCACCTTCCTCTGCGTGACGCATGACCAGGAGGAGGCGGTGGTGCTGGCCGACCGTATCACCGTCATGCGCGATGGCGGGCTGGAGCAGGTGGGCACGGCGCGGGAGATCTATGACCGCCCCGCCACGCCCTTCGTCGCCGATTTCGTCGGGGAGATGAACTGGCTGCGCGGCGAGGCCGGGGGCGGCACCGTGCGGCTGGCGGATGGCAGCGCCCTGCACCTGCCGGAGGGCATCTCGCCACCTGCCGGGGCCTTGCGGGTCGGCGTGCGGCCGGAGCGGCTGCGCATCGCCGCGGCCGGCGGCACCCCCGGCGCGTGGGAGAATGCGCTGGCGGCCACCATCGCCCGCATCACCTTCCAGGGGCCGAGCACGGTGGTGGAAGCCCGCACCGCAGCGGGCGAGGCGATCCGCTGCCTGTGCGGCCCGGCCGATGCCGCCGGATCGCTGCTGCCCGGCAGCGCCATCCTATGCCTCTGGGATGCCGGGGCGACCCTGGTCTTCGAGACTGCCGGCGCCCGGGCCGGCCCCGGCGGTGTGGAGCAAGCGGGGGGCTGACGGCCGGGCCGGGCGGCGGCGTGCTCGAGGCGGCCGCCCGCCGCTCCGCTCAGGAGCCTCGGCGCGGCTTCGCGCGCCCGTCAGACCAGTCGCTGCCCGTTGCCCTTCTGTGGCTTGGCCGTGGAAGGCCCTGCGAACCTCGGCATTCAGCGCCCCAGCTTCTCGCAAGCCACGGCTGATTCGCGGTGATCAACGTCCCGCATGCCGGTCCGGCGCCGTCTCCGGCATCATGCCGATGCTGACCGTCGCGGTCCGGCCGGGCAGCAGGCGCAGCCCGGGGGGCGGCTCCTCCAGCGCGATCCGCACCGGCACCCGCTGCGCCAGCCGCACCCAGGTGAAGGTTGGGTTCACATTCGCCAGCAGGCTGGGCCCGGCGGCGCGTTCGCGGTCCTCGATGCCGCCGGCGATGCTCTCGACCCGGCCCCGGATCGGCTGGGTCTCGCCCATCAGCCGTACCGTGGCCGGCGCCCCCGGCGCGATGCGCGGCAGCTTGGTCTCCTCGAAATATCCCTCAACCCGCAGGGTGTCGGTATCCACCAGCGCGAACACCGCCTGGCCGGCGGCGACATAATTGCCCGGCCGCAAATCCATGTTGGTGACGACGCCGTTCACCGGCGCCCGTACCCAGGACCGGTCGAGATTCAGCCGTGCCAGGTCACGCTCCGCCACCGCCTGCTGGTAGGAGGCCATGGCCTGCTCGGCCTCCGCTCGTGCCCGTTCCTGCGCCTGCACGGAGACGGCGGAGGTATCCAGCCGGGCGACGCGCTGGGCATCGCGCTGCGCCTGCTGCAGCGCGCTCCAGCGGGCGAGCGCCGCGGCATCGGCCTGCTGCACTGCCAGCTCGAACCGGGCGCGGTCGATCTCGAACAGCACCTCGCCTTGCTGCACCGGCTGGTTGTCGCGCACGCGGACCGTGGCGACCAGGCCGGAGACGTCGGCGGCGATCCCAACGACATCCGCCCGCACCCGCCCGTCCCGCGTCCAGGGATCCAGCATGTAGTAGGTCCACAGCCGCCAGCCGGCGAAGCCCGCCAGGATGACCGCGGCGAGGGTGAGGGCAATGCCGGCGAGCGGGCGCTTCATTGGAAACTCCAGGTCAGGGCGACGACGCCGCCGAGCAGCAGGACGAAGGCCGCCGCATCGAACAACGGCGGGTGCCAGACCAGGCGGTAGAAGCCGAGGCGGTCCAGCCCGCGATGCAGCAGGCCGGTCAGCAGCAGCGCCAGCAATCCCCAGATCAGCAGGCCGGGGATGAACAGGCCGAACAGGTCGAACTCGGCGAGGCTCATGCGGCGGCCATCCGTGGCGCGGTGGGGTGCGGCAGCAGCTCGGGCGGCGGCAGCGCCGGCAGCAGCGCCATGCGCAGGCCGGAGAGCGCGGCGGCCACCTCCGGCGCCACCCTCACCGCCTGGGCCAGCGCCGCATCGATCCGCCGCGCCGCGGCCTCGGGCGCCACCGCCTCCCGCACCAGGTCGGCCGTGGCGGCGACGGCGTCCCCCACCGCGGCGCGCAGCGGGGCGGGCAGGCGGGGCG